>NZ_CALJRX010000143.1 GCF_937976265.1 uncultured Haemophilus sp. | reverse complement strand
GCGTGGCATTAGGTAACTTCAAAGTTGATAATGAGTTAGCAAATCATGGTCCATCTGAATTGCGAGAAGTAGGACAAAGCTTTAACAAGATGTCGATTGCGATTGATAATCTCATTTCGAATCAACACAATCTACTGTCATCTATTTCTCATGAATTAAAAACACCACTGACGCGTTTACAACTTTCCACTGCCTTGGTTCGCCATCAAACGGGTGATATTGAGCCAGTTAAACGCATTGAGAAAGAAATCCAACGAATGGACAAAATGATCAGCGAGTTGTTACTCATTTCTCGTCAACAAATGCATTCTCAAATGGAGCATAATTTATTCCCTATTAATCAGCTTTGGGATGATGTGATAAAAGATGCCTTATTTGAAGCTGAGCAACGAAAAATAACTTGTGATGTGAATATCTCGATCTTACATCCTGAAAAACATATGATTTATGGCAACCTAAGTTTGCTCACCAGTGCGATTGAAAACATCATTCGAAATGCATTGAAATACACGAAAGATCGTATTTTCTTAACCATTGATTTACATAAAAATGAACAGGATGATAATTGTCTGCAAATTCGAGTAGATGATAATGGCTTAGGCTTACCACCAGAAGAATTTGATAAAATCTTTAAACCATTCTATCGAGTTGATGAAACCAGAACACGGGCCACTGGCGGAACAGGACTGGGTTTAACAATTGTCTATAATGTTGTGAATGAACACAATGGAAAAGTATGGGCTGAATCCAGCAATTTAGGCGGACTAGCCGTCACGATTCAACTCCCATTATGGAAGCAACATTAATCCAAAAATAAAAGGCGATATTTTCATATCGCCTTTTTCTTATTTAATTTTCACGCGTTTTAATCGTAACGCATTGGATAGCACAGAAAGCGAACTCATTGCCATGGCTGCCCCTGCCAAAACAGGACTTAAGTAGCCTAATGCCGCAAGTGGAATACCTAGCACGTTATAAATCAAGGCAAAGAATAAATTTTGTTTTATATTCTTTAATGTTGCTCGAGAAATCATTAATCCATCAACTAACTGATCAACTGAATGTTGCATAAGTGTCGCCGATGCGGTTTGCTCTGCAACATCAGAACCTGATTTCATCGCAAAACTTACGTTAGCCATTGCTAATGCTGGTGCATCATTCACACCATCACCAACCATTGCCACCACTTTGCCTTGCTGACGTAATGTCTCAATATAAGCCGCTTTGTCACGTGGACTACAATTACCCCGTGCGGTTTTCACACCAACTTGTTGGGCAACATAATCAACGACAGATTGCTGATCACCACTCATAATTAGCACATCAATATTATGTTGGTGTAAGCGTTGAATTGCTTGCAAACTATCCTCTTTTAGACTGTCTGCTAACGCAAAAGCGCCAATTGGACTATTATCTACAGATACCGCAACAATACTCGCAATTTGCCAAATTTGAGGCATATTATCTGGTAAGGTTAATTCACAATAAGTCGGTTTACCGACTTTAACCAAACCAACTCCTTCAATGTGAGCAGATATCCCCTGCCCCACTTCTGAATGAACTGAAAGTGCGGTCGGAATTTCAAGTGATTTTTCCTGTGCAGCCAAGACTATCGCTTTAGCTAAAGGATGATTGGCATTTTGTTCAACGGAAGCCGCAATACGATACAAATCGTCCTCAGAATAGACCGCACTTTGTGGTTGCCAAATAGCAGCTATTTTGAGCTCTCCTTGAGTTAGCGTTCCTGTTTTGTCTAATACCACCGTATCCACATGCGCCGCCTCTTCCATAGATGCCGCATCTTTAAACCAAATCCCTGCATTGACTGCTTTGCCCATACCGACCATTATGGCAGCTGGTGTAGCAAGCCCTAAAGCACAAGGACAGGCAATGACTAACACGGCAACTGCATGAATTAAAGCGGTTACCCAATCTCCTTTTATCCACCAAGTTAGTCCAAATGTTATCGCGGAAATCAACAACACGGCAGGCACAAATACAGAAGCGACCTTATCAGCAAAACGAGCAATCGGTGCTTTTGTACCTTGCGCCTCGGAAAGCGCTTTCATCATATCGCCCAATAGGGTTTGCTGACCGAGTTGATTAGCTCGATAAATAAGACTACCTTGTGTCACCATTGCCCCCGCAAGCACAGGACTTTGAGACATTTTTTCTAATGGTTGAGATTCACCGGTTAAATGACTCTCATCGCACCAACCACTCCCCTGTTCAACTACGCCATCAGCTGCAATACGTTCACCTTGATTAGCCCGTAAAATATCGCCTACTTTTACTTGATCGAGAGGAATTGTTTCCCAACGATTTTCACGTTGAACACTGACTTGTTTTGGGGTGAGCTGTAATAATAGCCCTAAACTATTTAAGCTTTGTTTCTTCGTTCTTTCCTCAAGAAATTTTCCAAGGCTGACGAAACCAATGACCATCACCGATGCTTCAAAATAAACATGAGATGCGCCATCATGCCCCATTGACTGATGATAAAAAAGCATAAAGACCGAATAGAGATAAATCGCCAATGTACCAATACTCACCAGTACATCCATATTGGCCAAACCACCTCGAATACTACCAATCGCACCTTTATAAAAAGGAATAGCTAGCCAAAGTTGCACAATGCTCGCAAGAACAAATTGCCACATTGGCGGCATCATCCAAGCATGATGATTAAACATCATCCCGATCATTCCGATTAAAAAAGGAATGTTAATAAACAAAAGCAACCATAAACGCGGACTAATCTTCGTTTCATTGGGTGCGCTAGGCAACACATTTTGTTTTAGAATGCCATTAAATCCCGCTTTTTGAATAATTGTCAAAATATCTTGTTCTGAAGCCTGAGATGAATCAAATACGACATGGGCTTCCTCTGCCGCAAAATTCACGCCAGCTTCAGAGACAAAATCTTTTCGATTCAACACCTTTTCAATCCGGTTAGCACAAGATTGACAGGTCATCCCCTCAATTTGAATGGCTATTTTTTTATTCTGTTGCATCAAAACCTGCGTCTTCAATTGTTTCAATTAATTGTGGAATACTGACCGCACTTTCATCAAAGGTAACTACCGCTTTACCGTCATCAAGTGTTACAACGGCTTTTTCTACGCCATTAAGTTCTTCCAACACTCTTGTGACGCTTTTCACACAACCACCACAAGTCATTCCTGTTACATGTAATGTAATTGATTTCATATTTACTCCTTAATTATTGATATAGATTGAAATTAAGCTTACTATAAACCTTAACATAAGGTTAAGGTCAAGGATTTTTTATGAACATTAGTGAAGTGGCAAAATTAGTGGGTTTATCAAGTAAACAAATTCGGGATTATGAAAAGTCTGGCTTATTAAAGCCTGCACAAAGAAGCCTTTCCGGTTATCGTCATTATGAAGAAAAAGATCTAGAACGACTACGTTTTATTCGTCACTCTCGAGATGTAGGGTTTTCACTCCAACAAATTCACCAACTTTTGCAATTACAGGATAATCCCAATCGTAGTAGCCGAGAAGTTAAAGCACTCACGACGCAGCATATTAAAACATTGAATGAGCAAATTCATCACTTGCAAAAAATGGTAGAAGAATTGGAACGATGGCATAACGCTTGTCAGGGCAATGATTGCCCTGAATGCAGTATTTTGGAAGGATTAAAAGGATAAAATTAATATTCCCAGCTTTCAGGATCGATGCCTAAATCACGCATGATCTCTTTGGCATTTTCAGGAATCTCGTCATGGCGTTCTTTCATTAAATCTGCATCAGTCGGTAATGGCTGACCAGTAAACGCATGTAAGAATGCCTCACAAAGCAATTCACTGTTTGTTGCATGGCGCAAACTTTTCAGCTGACGACGCGTACGCTCATTCGTCAGAATTTCCAATACTTTAATTGGAATAGAAACGGTAATTTTTTTGACTTGTTCGCTCTTTTTGCCATGTTCTGCATAAGGGCTAATATATTTGCCATCCCAGTTTGCCATAATGCACCTTAAATAACCTGATAATTCATCTGTATTTTAATGAAAAATAAGCAAAATGACAATCTAGACGGCTAAAAGTATAGCATGCTATTTCACTTACATTTACTTACAAACATTTACAATAATTTGCAGAACTAAAAACCCTTATCTTTGACTAAATGCCTGTTGCATTCGCAATACATTATTGTTATTTGAAGATAACGACATGTTTAATATTGAGGTCTATTATGTCAAAAAAACTTTTTGCTGAATTCTTCGGCACATTTTGGTTAGTGTTTGGTGGTTGTGGTAGCGCAATCTTTGCTGCATCTGTCAACCTAGGTATCGGTTATGTGGGCGTTGCATTGGCCTTCGGTTTAACCGTATTAACCATGGCTTACGCTGTAGGTCACATTTCTGGTGGTCACTTTAACCCTGCTGTGACACTTGGTTTAGTGGCTGGCGGTCGTTTCTCTGCGAAAGATGCTCTCCCATACATTATTTCTCAAGTAGTTGGTGGTTTAGTCGCGGGTGCTGCACTTTATCTTATCGCATCAGGTAAAGCGGGCTTTGATGTGACTGCAGGTTTTGCATCTAACGGCTACGGTGAACATTCTCCTGAAGGTTATTCTTTAGGTGCTGTATTTATCGCTGAAGTATTATTAACTGCGTTCTTCTTATTAATCATCATGGGTTCAACGCATAAAAATGCAGCTGCAGGTTTTGCACCAATCGCAATTGGTTTAGGTTTAACCTTAATCCACTTAATCAGCATTCCTGTATCAAATACCTCTGTAAACCCGGCACGTAGTACTGCTGTTGCGCTATTCCAAGGTTCTTGGGCAATCGACCAATTATGGTTATTCTGGGTTGCGCCGATTATCGGTGGTATTTTAGGTGGTATTATCTACCGCACTTTATTAGCGAAAAATAACTAAGATTTCGTTTCATAGAAAAAAGAAGGCATCATCATAATGCCTTCTTTTTTATCTTTTATATTATGTAATCCCAATATATAAATAAAAACCACCTTTCGGTGGTTTCAGTCAATTATAAGGTTTTTGCAAGATCTTTTAGGAAAGCTTTAAACTCTTTGCCTAATTTATCATGACGAAGACCATATTCTACAAAAGCTTCCATATAGCCAATCTTGTCACCACAGTCAAAGCTTCTGCCTGTCATGTGGAATGCTTCAACGATCTCTTTCTCAATAAGCATATCGATTGCATCCGTTAATTGGATTTCATCGCCCACACCAACTGGTGTTTTTTCTAATAAATCCCAAATCGCAGCAGAGAACACATAACGACCTACAACGGCAAGATTTGATGGCGCCTCATCAACAGATGGTTTTTCAACAATGCTGTTAATTTTGACGCTATCCCCACCTTTTAACTCTCCCCCACCACAATCCGCGATACCATAGCTACTCACTTCATCCGCAGCAACAGGTGCTACCATAATTTGGCTTGCTTGTGTTTCTTTAAAACGTTTGATCATCGCAGAAAGATTTTCTTTCTTTTGATTTGCCGTAAAATCCGCTAAAAGCACATCAGGTAACACTACAGCAAATGGCTCGTTTCCAACAACTGGACGACCGCATAACACCGCATGACCTAAACCTTTCGCATTACCTTGGCGAACGTGCATGATGGTTACATCTTTAGGGCAAATCGAACGAACCTCTTCCAAAAGTTGACGTTTAACACGTTTCTCAAGCATGGTTTCCAACTCAAAAGACGTATCAAAGTGGTTTTCAATCGCATTTTTAGAAGAATGTGTGACTAATACGATTTCTTTAATACCAGCAGCCACACATTCATTCACAACATATTGAATCAGTGGTTTATCCACAAGCGTTAACATTTCTTTTGGAATCGCTTTTGTTGCGGGCAACATACGGGTGCCTAGACCGGCTACGGGAATAATTGCTTTCATTGATTTTCCTTTTTGTTTAAATATTCAATGACCACACTTCTGTAACACAAAAGTGCGGTCATTATTTACTAAATTTTGATAGATTTAAGTTGGAAAAGTTCCTTCTCTACCTTTATAACTCAAATTTCCGTTATTTTTAAAATCTGCAAACCAATGGGTTTAATTTTTGAAAAACGTTAATTAAATTATAAATAGAATGTAAAACATTCATAAAACTCGTCGGTCTAAGATGCCCCATCTATATGTTCATCTTTTGACTGCAGAATTCGTTGGTAAATTTCCTCTCGGTGAACGGATACTTCTTTAGGCGCTTGCACACCGAGTTTGACTTGGTTTCCACGTACACTCAAAACCGAGATAGAAATATCGTCTCCAATGAGAACACTTTCGCCAACTTTTCGAGTTAAGATTAACATCTTTTATCTCCTTAGTTTGCATTTATTAGATATCCCTATCAATCAAGTAAAGATCGGCATCCCACCGACCTGCTTGTACTACAGATTATTGCTTAACCAGTTTTGTGCGACAGTTAATGCTAGATTCACATTTTCTGGTTGGGAGCCTCCTGCCATTGCCATATCAGGGCGACCACCGCCTTTCCCACCAACTTGCTGAGCCATTAAATTCACTAGCTCACCAGCCTTCACTTTAGTAGTTAAATCGCTTGTTACGCCAACGACGAGGTTGACTTTATCATCTAAAATAGATGCAAATACAATTACGCCTGAACCAAGTTGATTTTTTAAATCATCAACCATCACACGTAACGATTTAGTTTCAATTCCGTCTAGTTGATGTACGATTACAGAAACATCATTAATTTTAACCGCACTTTTCACTAAATCGGACCCTGCTTGCATTGCGGCTTTTTCTTTTAATCCTTGTAATTCTTTTTCTGCTTTCTTCGCTTTATCTTGAAGTTGCTGAATTTTCTCAACAAGGGTATTAACGTCAGATTTAAATAAATCTGCACTTTGAGTAAGAATACGTTGTTGGTTATGTAACCAATTCATTGCATTTTCACCCGTTACCGCTTCAATACGACGAACACCTGCTGCAACTGCAGTTTCCGCCACAATTTTAAATAAACCGATATCACCGGTACGTTTAGCATGAATGCCACCACAAAGTTCAACGGAGAAATCACCCATTGTTAAAACACGTACCACATCAGCATATTTTTCACCGAATAACGCCATTGCACCTTTCGCTTTTGCCGCTTCGATATCCATTACGTCCGTTTGAACTACAAAATTCTCACGTACTTTTTGGTTTACCAACGTTTCAATTTCGTTAAGCTGTGCTTTGGTAATCGCTTCCGGATGAGCAAAGTCAAAACGTAATGCGGTATCAGATACTAACGATCCTTTTTGCACTACATGGTGACCTAAAACTTGACGCAATGCGGCGTGTAATAAGTGTGTTGCAGAATGGTTAAGTGACGTTTGATGACGTCTTGCTGCATCTACAACCGCATTGACCGTTTGTCCGACTTTTAAACTGCCTTGTTCTAACTCACCAATATGACCGAATACTTGACCATATTTTTGAGTATCTTTTACATTAAACTGAATACCTTGAGAGGTTAAATAACCACTGTCACCAATTTGACCACCTGATTCCGCATAGAATGGGGTATTTTCTAAAATCACCACGGCACTTTGACCCGCAGTAATACTCTCTACTGATTTACCATCATGGAAAAGTGCGGTCACTTTGGCTAAAGATTCTGATTCAGTATAACCTTCAAATTTCGTTTCGCCTTCTACACGAATAACATTGTTGTAATCCATGCCGAATTGGCTTGCAGATTGTGCGCGTAAGCGTTGTGCTTCCATTTCACGCTCAAAACCTGCTTCATCAATTGCTATATCACGCTCACGACATACGTCTGCGGTTAAATCAAGTGGGAAGCCATAAGTATCATAAAGTTTAAAGGCAACTTCACCTGACAACACGCCATCTTTCACTTGAGCTAGCGCATCATCTAATAAGCTCAATCCGCGCTCTAATGTACGAGCAAATTGTTCTTCTTCTAAACGAAGTAATTTTTCAACATTGGCTTGTTTTTCTTTAACTTCTTTGCCTGCTTCCGCCATGACTTCAATTAAAGTCGGCACAAGTTTATAGAAGAAGGCTTCTTTTGCCCCTAACAAGTGACCATGACGTACTGCACGACGAATAATACGACGTAATACATAACCGCGACCTTCGTTTGATGGAATCACGCCATCTGCAATCAAATATGCACAAGAACGAATGTGGTCTGCAATTACGCGTAATGATTTATTGGTTAAATCTGTTGTTCCTACGATTTCTGCTGTTTTTGCAATTAATTTTTGGAAAATATCGATCTCATAGTTAGAGTTTACGTGCTGTAATACAGCAGAAATACGCTCTAAACCCATCCCCGTATCAACCGATGGACGTGGTAATTTTTCCATTGTGCCGTCTGCTTGACGGTTAAATTGCATGAATACCACGTTCCAAATTTCGATATAGCGATCACCATCTTCCTCTGGTGAGCCTGGAGGACCACCCCAAATGTGATCACCATGATCGTAGAAAATTTCAGTACATGGACCACAAGGACCTGTATCACCCATTGCCCAGAAGTTATCTGATGCATAAGGCGCACCTTTGTTATCACCGATACGAATAATACGCTCTGCTGGCACACCGACTTCTTTATGCCAAATATCATAAGCTTCATTATCGGTTTCATATACGGTTACCCATAATTTTTCTTTTGGTAAACCGAGCCATTGTGGAGAGGTTAAGAACTCCCACGCAAAATTAATCGCATCATGTTTAAAATAGTCACCAAAGCTGAAGTTACCAAGCATTTCAAAGAAAGTATGGTGACGCGCCGTATAACCGACGTTTTCTAAATCATTATGCTTACCACCTGCGCGCACACAACGTTGTGCAGTTGTCGCGCGTGTGTAAGGACGTTTGTCCATACCAAGGAACACGTCTTTAAATTGGTTCATCCCGGCATTAGTAAAAAGCAATGTCGGATCATTTTCAGGCACAAGTGAGCTACTTGCGACGACCTGATGCCCCTTGCTATGGAAAAAATCAAGGAATGACTGTCTAATTTCTGCTGTTGTTTTCATTGATAAAACCTTGTGTCTCTATCTCGATCACGATTTATAAAAAAGCTCACTATTCTTGCATATTTTGACCTAGAGAAAAAGGCTTTTTCACTGATCTTAAAAAAGAAAACCGCACTCTACTGCATTAATTGAGAAGTGCGGTTAAAATTTACGTTATTTTAATAGGGCTAAAAATAATTTTTGATCACTATTCGTCGCGAAGTGGCACAACCAACATATCAATTTTAATGGTATTCATCACTTGACGTGTTGAAGACATCAATTTACTCCAGAAATCTTGGTGATGACCTGTCACGAGTAGATCTACATCATACTGATCAATAGCGTCCGTCAAAACTTGACCTAAATCACCGCTACCGCTCAATTTTTCTTTCACTGGATAACCAGCATGTTCTGCTAAATTAATTAGCGCTTTTTGTGTTTCGCTCGAAATTCTATCTTGCATTGATGACATATTGACATCAATCAAACCAGTGTAGAGATCCGAGAAGTTTACATCTACATGGATAATGGAAAGTTGCGCATCATTGCGTTTTGCAATTCCCACGGCTTTTTTGAGTAGAAATTCACTTTCATCAGAAAGATCTACCGCAACTAAAACGTGTTTATACATAATCAACTCCTTACTGATTTAATTGGCCTCTTTTATCTAACTGCATAGTAGCACTTTAGCTACAGAAAAAACTTGCACTAGATCACAAATTTGAGAATTCTTCTCAATTTTTCATTAAATTTTCAATATCATCGATTTCTTTTGGTGCCGCTGCCGTCAGATTTTTGTTGCCGTATTCAGTCATTAACAAGTTATCTTCAATACGCACACCAATGCCTTTATATTGCGCTGGCACATCCGCCTCTTCTGAAATATAAATACCTGGCTCAACAGTGATAATCATCCCCACTTCAAGCGTACGGCTACGATCATCGTCATAGCGGCCAACATCGTGCACATCTAAGCCAAGCCAATGACCTAAACCATGCATATAAAATTGGCGATAAGCTTTTTCTTCGATCAGCTTATCCACATCCCCTTTCAGAATGCCTAAATCCACCAAGCCTTGAGTTTTAATGCGAATCACTTCATCATTTGCCAATTTAATTGAATTACCTGGCACTAATAGCTCAATCGCACGTTTTTGTGCTTTTAACACTAATTCATAAATCTCACGTTGTGGCTGGGTAAATTGACCATTTACAGGGAACGTACGTGTGATATCGCCTGCATACATAGCAAACTCACAGCCTGCATCAATCAACACAAGATCACCATCTTTTAATGGTTGATCATTTTCGGTGTAGTGCAAAATACAGGCATTATCGCCCCCGGCAATAATGGAATTGTAAGACGGGAACCTTGCACCGTGACGATTAAATTCATGCAGAATTTCGCTTTCAATTTCATATTCAAAACGATTCGGACGAGTTACTTGCATCGCTTTAATATGTCCGAACGCAGTAATCTGTCCCGCTTGCTGCATTAAGCGAATTTCGTTTGGCGATTTGATTAAGCGCATTTCACTTAACATCGGCTGCCAATCAAAAACAGCGTAAAATTTCACCGCACTTTCAGCTAATAATTTATCGCCCCAAGGATGACGATCTGCCACATGATAAAGTGCGGTCAATTTTTCCGTTAATTTTGGAAATTCAGATTTAAAATCATCGATAGAATACGCTTCATCAACATTGAGTTTTTGCGGTGCACGCTCAACACCTAATCGACGGCCATTCCAAGTTTCAAGCAAAGGATCCCGCGGACGAAGGAATACAACTGCCTTTTCTGACGCTTCCGTTTTAATCAATAACAATGCAGCATTGGGCTCATTAAAACCTGTTAAATACCAAAAGTAACTGTCTTGACGGAAAGGAAAATCACAGTCGTTATTACGACGTTTTTCAATTTCGGAAAATAGCAACAAGGCAGAATTTGGCTGCATTTGTGCGAATACTTTTTGACGACGTTCTGTAAATTCCTCTTGCGGTAATGCCGCCATGTATGCGAGATCCATGTTTCGCTCCTTTTAATGTAATATCGGTTTTATTTCTTGCGCATCATCGTTGAAATGGGTGTAAAACAACATCGCAATGGTGCGAACATATTCAATAATTTCTTCTAAGGCCTCGGCAAGTTCTTCTTCGTCATCATCTTCCTCATAACCAAGCTGACAAATATCTTGTAAATCATCTACCGCTTCGCCAATTTCGCCTTTTTCTTTATCCAATTCAGCCTGAGCAAGACCTAAACCCAGTAAAAATTGGTTTGCCCAGTCTGATAAACTGTCTGCACGGGCAAACACGCTCTCATCTTCTGTTAATCCCAATTCAAAATCAAACCCTTCTACATCCCCTAAAGTTTTACCAATCTGTTCATAGATTTCGGTAATTGGCTGAATTAATGCCGTTGGATAGGCGTGGTTATCGTTACTGAATTGATATAAAAGTGGTAACCAACTTTGGTCTTTCAGTCCACCACAAATTAAGCCGCTCAAAAAACCATGTAATTCCGTTGCATTAATACCAATACCGGCAGATTTGAGTTGTTGATTAAGTTCAGTTTGGGAAATTGTCATTGTTATACCTATAAAATCATCGAAAACCATTAAAGTGTAGCACCACACAAATAAAAATGCGATCGCATTTCTATAAAGAAAAACGATCGCACTTTCTTTCGCAAAGGGGAATTACATCATTCCGCCCATGCCTCCCATACCGCCCATTCCGGCAGCACCTAAATCGGCTTTATCATCTTTTGGAAGATCGGTAACCATACATTCTGTGGTAATCATTAAGCCCGCTACAGAAGCGGCGAATTGTAATGCAGAACGAGTGACTTTAGTTGGATCTAAAATACCCATTTCGATCATATCACCGTACTGTTCAGTACCTGCGTTATAACCAAAGTTTCCTTCGCCATTTTTAACCGCACTTGCTACAACTGATGCTTCTTCACCTGCGTTAGTGACGATTTGACGAAGTGGCGCTTCCATTGCACGTAATGCAAGTTTGATACCTACATCTTGTTCTTCGTTATCACCTTTTAAGGTTGCCGCGACTTTGGTTGCTGCACGAACTAAGGCAACACCACCACCGGCAACAATACCTTCTTCAACCGCGGCACGAGTTGCGTGTAACGCATCATCCACACGATCTTTTTTCTCTTTCATTTCAACTTCAGTTGCTGCACCGACTTTGATTACAGCCACACCGCCGGCAAGTTTAGCCACGCGTTCTTGAAGTTTTTCTTTGTCATAATCAGACGTTGATTCTTCGATTTGCTGACGAATTTGCGCTACGCGACCTTTGATTTGAGCTTCATCACCCACACCATCGATAATCGTGGTATTGTCTTTGTTGATGACAACACGTTTCGCTTGACCTAAATCTTCTAATGTCGCTTTTTCAAGTTCCATACCGATTTCTTCAGAAATCACAGTACCAGCAGTTAAGATCGCAATATCTTGTAACATTGCTTTACGACGATCACCAAAACCAGGTGCTTTCACTGCTGCAACTTTTACGATACCGCGCATGGTGTTCACTACTAAGGTTGCAAGCGCTTCACCTTCGATATCTTCAGCGATAATTAATAATGGTTTACCCGCTTTCGCGACACCTTCTAATACTGGAAGTAATTCGCGAATGTTTGATACTTTTTTATCCACTAAAAGAATGTATGGGTTATCTAATTCAACCGTTGCCGTTTCTGGTTTGTTGATGAAATAAGGTGATAAGTAACCACGATCGAATTGCATCCCTTCCACAACCGCTAATTCATCGTCAAGACCTGTACCGTCTTCTACGGTAATCACGCCTTCTTTACCCACTTTTTCCATTGCTTGAGCAATTAATTGACCCACAATGCTATCTGAGTTCGCAGAAATTGTCCCTACTTGCTCAATCTCTTTAGAGGTTTCGCAAGGTTTAGATAAATTTTTAAGCTCAGAAAC
Organism: uncultured Haemophilus sp.; assembly: GCF_937976265.1. GTDB lineage: Bacteria > Pseudomonadota > Gammaproteobacteria > Enterobacterales > Pasteurellaceae > Haemophilus_D. Next base: position 2,023 of record NZ_CALJRX010000143.1, on the reverse strand, counting down.
AACCGCACTTACTGCTTTATCAATACCGCGTTTTAAATCCATTGGATTCATGCCCGCAGCCACAGCTTTTAAACCTTCATTTACGATAGCTTGAGCAAGAACTGTCGCAGTCGTTGTACCGTCACCCGCTGCATCATTGGCTTTAGAGGCAACCTCTTTCACCATTTGTGCACCCATATTTTCAAATTTATCTTCTAATTCAATTTCACGTGCGACAGATACACCATCTTTGGTGATGGTTGGTGCACCAAATGATTTATCTAAAATTACATTACGACCTTTAGGGCCAAGAGTCACTTTTACCGCATCTGCTAATACATTCACGCCTTTAAGCATTTTTACGCGTGCATCGTTACCAAATTTTACGTCTTTTGCTGCCATTTTCTTTTTTCCTTAATTTAAATTATTCCACAATCGCCAAAATATCGTTTTCAGAAATGATTAACACTTCTTCACCATCGATTTTTTCACTTTTCACGCCATAACCATCATTGAAAATGACCGTATCACCCACTTTTACATCTAAAGGTTGAACGGTACCATTTTCCAAAATACGACCTTTACCCACTGCCAATACTTTCGCACGGGTTGATTTAGTCGCTGCTGAACCGGTTAATACGATACCGCCAGCTGAACGGGTTTCTACTTCTTCACGTTTAATGATTACACGATCGTGTAAAGGACGAATATTCATAATTAATTTCCTTCTATAAATTTTTAAGATGCAAATTTTATATAGGGGAAAATTTTTGCCTTTCAAGGGGAAAAGAAAAAAATTTTCTACCCGATAAAAAAGATATGTCGTAGAATGTGGCTATCGTAATATTTTCCCTATTGGTATATTCTCTCAGAGTGATATTATGCTTCGATTAATAAAAGAAATCCTTGTAGGTATTGGACAAATTTTTCTGCAAGAAAACGGCTTATCTGGACTGATTATCACAATTGCCATGTTTTTCAGCCACTGGACTCTCGGTGTAGCATGTTTTCTCGGCTCACTTATCGGTACATTAACTGCTAAAACGCTAAAATACCCTGCTGACCAAATTAAAATGGGCTTGTATGGTTTTAACGCTAGTTTGACCTTCATGTGCGTGATGTTTACCTTCGGTGAAGATTACGCGGGAAAACTTAGTATTTGGTTAATCGCTATTTTAGGCTGTGTAATTTCAACTATTCTCATGCGCGCTTTTACTCAACGCAATAAAGTAGCATTCACCTTTCCTTTTGTGCTCACCTGTTGGTTTCTCTTTTGGGGTATAGCAAAACTGAAACTATTCGGTTTAACTCAAACCAGTCTGCCGTTACCAGAACTCACCAATGCAGTAGATGCGATGCAAGCACCTTTCTATGCTTGGGCTAAAGTGAATTTTGGTTCAAGTATTGTTACTGGTACTCTACTTTTTTTAGCGATTGCTATTAGTTCACCGAGCGCAGCTATGTGGGGCGTTGCAGCTGCAACGATCGGTACAGCTTTTGCTCACTATTTACTCGGAATTGACCAAAATACTCTCGCTAACGGTATTTATGGTTTCTCCCCAATTTTAGTAGCCTGTGTATTTGCTGGACGACAACTCCGTAATTTTTTCTATGTCGTCATTGGTGTAATTGTAGCTGTACTCATCCAATACCTATTTTCTCTTATTGGTCTTGCCCCATACACCATTGGTTTTATCGTCGCAAGTTGGCTATTGTTAGCTATAAAAGCCAAAATTGAGAATAATCAGTTTGATGAGGGAAAACTGGTAAAAATACTCAACCCATAGCGATATTGCTATTATTGTTTTTAAAATATAGAAGGAATTAATTATGCACTTAACATCCAGAGAACAAGAAAAGCTAATGCTATTCTTAGCTGGCGAACTTGCGGCAAAGCGCAAAGCCCGTGGCGTAAAATTAAACTATCCTGAGGCAATCGCGTACATTACTAGCCATTTGCAAGAAGTAGCGAGAGATGGCATGAGCGTAGCGGAAGCTATGCAATATGGCGCAACCCTGCTCACCGTTGAAGATGTGATGGAAG
>NZ_CALJRX010000142.1 GCF_937976265.1 uncultured Haemophilus sp. | reverse complement strand
GCAAACATCATCACTCCAACTGCAATCATAATTGCCAAGATCATCACTGGAAGGTGGTTTGCCATCCCTACAGCTGTGATTACAGAGTCTAAAGAAAACACAATATCTAAAATCGCAATTTGGATTAACACACCCAAATAACTGACTTTCTTATTATTCTCTTCTTCATGATGTGCTTCAGGATGCATCGCTTCTTTGATTTCACCTACACTTTTTACAATCAGGAATAAGCCCCCAAGGAATAAAATCAAATCGCGACCCGAAATTTCCTGACCAACTAAAGTGAATAGTGGCTCCGTTAATTTCATCATCCAAGAAAGGGAAACAAGAAGTAAAAGACGGGTAATCATCGCTAACCCAAGACCGATAATACGACCAGATTGGCGTTGATTCGCGGGTAAACGTCCCACTAAAATACTAATAAAAATAATGTTATCGATACCTAAGACGATTTCAAGTGCGGTCAAAGTGAGCAATGAAATCCATGCTTCAGGATCAACAAGCCATTCAAACATAATATGTTCCTATATAAAATTCGAAAGGCCAGATCATAGAGAGTTCGCGTAGAAAATCAAGATTTTTCCTAACTTTTTAAGGTCTCGAAAATCTTTTCTGCTAACGCTTTAGAAATACCGGGTACAGAGGCGATTTCATCCAACGTGGCATTTTTGACACCTTGCAATCCACCTAAATATTTCAACAAGGCTTGGCGTCGTTTAGCACCTACCCCTTCAATGGTTTCCAATCCACTTTGGGTAAAGGCTTTTTGGCGTTTTTGACGATGGCCGCTAATCGCATGATTATGGCTTTCATCTCGAATATGTTGGATTAAATGCAGTGCGAGGCTATCATCCGGCAAATGGATTTCACGATCTTGTTTGCTGATAATCAACACCTCTTGCCCAGCTCGACGATCCACTCCTTTTGCCACACCAATTAAGTGCGGTCGATTTTTATCCCATTTTACGTTGAGGTGATGAAAAACCTCCAAGGCACGATTAAGCTGCCCTTTACCACCATCAATAAAAATAATATCGGGGATTTTATCTTCATCAAGATCGCGGTCGTAACGTTTCTTTAACGCCTGCTCCATCGCAGCATAATCATCACCACCTGTAATACCTTCAATATTAAAACGGCGATAATCTGATTTCAGTGGGCCTTCTTGATTAAATACCACGCAAGATGCCACGGTTTGATTACCCATCGTATGACTAATATCAAAACATTCCATGCGTTTAATTTCAGGCATATCGAGCAATTCACAAAGGGCTTGATAACGTTCGTGCATTCGGGAAGATTGTTTAAGTTGAGTCGCTAAAGCCGCTTTGGCATTAATTTGTGCGAGTTGTAGATATTTACCTTTATCGCCTTTAGCAGACTCTTGTATCACCACTTTTCGGCCAGCTTGTTCAGTTAATAAGGCTTCAAGCTCCGCTTTTTCATCCAGTTTATGATCCACAATAATACTATTAGGAATACTTCTGCCCTGATGACCTTGCAAATAAAACTGTCCAACAAAAGTGGCTGTGAGTTCAGATAAATCGGTATTAGCAGGCACTTTCGGAAAATAACTGCGGTTGCCCAATACTTTGCCTTGACGAATAAACATTACCTGAACACAAGCTAAACCGTGCTGATACGCAATAGACATAATATCCATGTCGTCCAAACGCTCATTGGATACGAATTGTTTTTCGATAACCGCACGAACCGCTTGAATTTGATCACGATAACGTGCAGCCCCTTCAAAATCTAAGTCTCGACTCGCCTGCTCCATTTTGCCGATGAGGTAATCTAATACTTGTTGATCTTTTCCTTGTAAAAATAGTCGTGCTAATTCGACTTGCTGATTATATTCTTCATCACTCACATAACCTGGCACACAAGGTGCAGAACAACGCCCGATTTGATATTGCAAACAAGGGCGGGAACGATTGTTATAAACCGAATTTTCACATTGACGAACAGGGAATAATTTTTGCATTAACGACAAGGTTTCACGTACGGCCCCCGCATGAGGATAAGGCCCGAAATATTCGCCCGCTATTTTTTTCGTTCCACGATAAGAAGTAATACGAGGATGACGTTCTTTCGTCAGTAAAATAAAAGGATAGGATTTATCATCTCGCAATAATACGTTATAACGAGGCTGATAAAGTTTAATAAAGTTATGTTCAAGCAATAACGCTTCTGTTTCAGAAGAGGTAATCGTCGTATCAATATGATGAATTGACGACACCAAGGCTTCTGTTTTTTTGCTACTTAAGTTTTTGCGGAAATAGCTGGAAAGTCGCTTTTTAAGATCTTTCGCTTTGCCCACATAAATAACCTGATCTTTATCGTCATACATACGATAAACACCAGGTTCATGAGAAACGTCTGAGAGAAACTTTTTAGAATCAAACATCAATAAAAACTATGCCAAAATTGACCGCACTTTTTCTAAATCTTCTGCTGTATCCACACCAACAGCAGGGACTTCTTTCGCCAATTCCACATGGATACGCTCACCGTACCACAATACACGGAGTTGCTCTAATTTCTCTAGGTTTTCTAATTGTGTTGGTGCCCATTGCACATATTGTTTAATAAAGCCCGCGCGGTAAGCATAAATACCAATATGACGAAGATATGCATCAGCCAGTTGTGCCTTTGAGGTATCTTCTAATTGCATAAACTGGTCACGATCGTAAGGAATCACTGAACGGGAAAAATATAAAACGTAGCCATCTTTATCCGTAACGACTTTCACAGCATTTGGGTTAAATAACTCTTCCGCTTCGTGAATTTTTACCGCAAGCGTCGCCATATTCACGTTAAACTTCGCTAAATTCTCTGCCACTTGACTCACAATAACGGGTGGAATTAACGGCTCATCCCCTTGGATGTTTACAATAATTTCATCATCAGCAATACCAAGCTTACTTACCACTTCCGCTAAACGCTCAGTACCAGAATTATGTGCTTCTGATGTCATACAAACTTCTGCCCCAAAAGCTTTTGCGGCCTTTTCAACTTGTTCGTTATCTGTGGCAATAATGACTCGATTTGCGCCTGATTGTTGAGCTTTTTCAAAAACATGTTGAATCATGGGCTTACCGGCAATATCGGCTAAAGGTTTACCCGGTAAGCGGCTCGATGCAAAACGAGCAGGGATAATAACTGTAAATGACATAATCATTCCTTATTCTTTCAATGTTTCGGCTTTTTCTGCCAACAAAATCGGCACGCCGTTTTCAATAGGATACGCCACTTGCTCAAAAGGGCAAATGAGCCGTTGATTTTCTTGATCGTATTTCAATCTTGCCAAACATCGTGGGCAAGCAATCACGTCTAATAATCGAGGATTAAGTTTCTCACGCATATTTCACTCAAATAGAGTTAAACCAAATGACGAATTTTTTCCCACAATTGTGGAAGTTTTTGACCTTGATTTTCAGCCTCAACAATCTCCGCATCAACTGGGACATACCACCAATTCTCTTTAGCAAAAGCTTGGCATTTTACGGCATCCTTTTCGGTCATAAAGAGCGGTTGGTTTTCAGCGAGTTTTTCTAATAATTGCGGCTCAAAATGTTGATGATCTTGAAAAGCTTTCGTATTTTCTAAACGAATATTTAAATTTTCCAACATTGTGAAAAAACGTTGTGGGTTACCAATTCCCGCGATAGCTGAACCGTGGGAAAACTCACTTAGTAAGCGTTTTTCTGCCGTCACTAAATTAATCGCATAGTGAGGAACGAGCGTCATAACCGCATCTGAATAAGCATTTTTTCCACCATTGGTAATCACAAAGTCCACATTTTTTAAACGACTTGGCAATTCACGCAAAGGCCCTGCTGGTAGCACAAAGCCATTCCCTAAAGCGCGTTCTGCGTCCATTACCACAATTTCAATATCACGTCGCAACTTATAATGTTGTAATCCATCATCAGAAATAATGAGATCGCAATCCTGTGTTTTTAAGAGTAATTCGATAGCTTGTTGACGATTCGGTGAAATCACTACAGGCACACCTGTTCTTTTGGCGATTAAAACAGGTTCATCGCCCCCTTGAACAGGATCGGTTTCCGGTGTGACAAGTAAAGGATAGGTTTTAGATTGGCTACCATAGCCACGAGAAATCACGCCTACACGCAATCCTTGTTTTTGTAACGCTTCAACTAACCACACAACGACTGGCGTTTTACCATTTCCACCCACAGAAAGATTGCCGACAATAATGACCGGTTTCGGGGATTTATAAGAGGATAAGATATTCAGGGAAAATAATGCTCGGCGAATTTGGCTAATCAACCAAAATAGCAGTGAAAAAGGAAGAAGCAACCAAGCAAGCTTTGAATTAGAGTACCAAAAAGGCATTTCATTTATCCTATATTGATTTTGGGCGAACACATTGGTTCGCCCTTATTATTTTATCCGCTAAACTGCATACTGTGTAATTGTTTATACGCACCATTAAGCGCTAATAAATCTTGATGCGTACCACGTTCTTTAATTTCACCGTGTTCAATAACTAAGATTTCATCGGCATTTTCAATGGTTGATAAACGATGCGCAATCACCAATACCGTACGATCTTTTTTCAGTTCTTCTAATGCAGACTGAATCGCACGTTCAGATTCGGTATCGAGAGCAGAAGTCGCTTCATCTAAAATTAAGACAGGTGAATTACGCAATAGCGCACGAGCAATCGCTAAACGCTGACGTTGACCACCAGAAAGACTCGCCCCATTTTCACCAATAACGGTATCAAAACCTTGTGGAAGTTTCTCGATAAACTCTAGGGCATAAGCCGCTTTTGCGGCTTCGATAATTTGCTCACGGCTGTATTTATCTGCTGCATAGGCGATATTATTGGCAATCGTATCATTAAATAAATGCACTTGTTGAGAAACAACAGAACAATTCTCACGTAAATTAGATAGACGATAATCTTGAATTCTCACGCCATCTAATAAAATCTCACCTTCATCGATATCGTAGAAACGCATCACTAAATTGGCAATCGTTGATTTACCCGAACCTGAACGCCCCACTAAAGCCACGGTTTTACCTGCGGGCACATAGAAAGAGATATTATTTAAGGCTTTCTCTTCTTTACCCTCATAAGCAAAGCTTACGTTTTTAAATTCTAAATCACCTTTTGCGGGTTCTGCTTTATACGTGCCATTATCTTTTTCAGTTTCTAAATCTAAGATCGCAAATAATGTCTGACAAGCCGCCATGCCTCTTTGGAATTGTGAGTTTACATTCGTCAAGGATTTTAACGGACGCATCATCGCTAACATAGAAGAAAA
>NZ_CALJRX010000141.1 GCF_937976265.1 uncultured Haemophilus sp. | reverse complement strand
AAAATCTGCACCTTAATCAGTTGGAAGTTTAGTCCAACTTTTGGGGTGCAGATCAATTGACCGCACTTTTAAGAAGTTATATCAAAATATTAAGCTTTAATAGTTTCTTCTTCGTGTTTTGATAACACTAAATAACCAATTGCAGAGAAAGCGGAAAGTGCTGCAACTACTACATAAGACCAAAACCAACCAAAACTATCCGCCATAATAGGCATTACCCAGTTTGCGCCCATATTGCCGATAAGGTAAGCTGTTACGCCGACAAAACCGATTGCTGTACCAGCTACATTGAGTGGCACGAAGTTAATAGTTAAGATGTTGACGATAAGTTGTGGACCGTAAATTAATGCGCCTAAAATACCACTAATTACCAATAGTACGGCGTAATTAGGTGCGCCAGTTGCTGTGATATATTCATAGGCAAATACCACACCCACCATAAGGAATAAACCAACAGCTCCCATTTTTGCCATTTTATTTGGATATTTTGCGGCAAGCCATGCAAAAACTAGAGAGCCAGGAATCGCAACCCATTCTAAAACTGAAATTACCATGTGTGATTCTGCATCGCCTAATTTGGCGACTTCGTGTAAATAAATTGGCATCCAGTCTTCAATACCAAAGCGAATGAAGTAGAGTGCTACGTTGACAGCAGCAACAAGTAATAGGGCAGGATTTAAAAAGACATATTTACCGATAAGTTGCCAGTAAGTGAGATTATGTTTTTCTTCTTCGCTTGCAACATTGGATTCTCCTTCATCGCCATACATTGTACGTAATGAATCTAAACCTTCGCTTTCAGGATTGTCACCACCATATTTCCAGCAAAAAAGAGCAAAGGCGAGTACTAATACAGCAGGCACTAAAAATGCCATAAACACATTCCCACTTGACGGTACGATAAATCCCATCGTTGTCATACCTGCAATCATCATTGGGAGTAATGCTGAACCCATATTTTGTGAGATATTCCAACCAGCAATGGCTGCACCACGTGTTTTATTTGGGTAATAGTTTGCAATCATATTTTGCGATGCTGGCGCAAGTGCGCCTTGTACGACACCGCAAAGCACGAGCAATATCGCTAGTGTGATGATAGATGTATGAAATAGACCAATAATGATACAAATTAATGCACTCGCACCAAGACAACCAGCAAAGAGTTTACGTAAATCTACACGGTCACCTAAGGCACCCATATAGAATTTTGCCAAACCGTAAGAAATGGTTAAGCAAGAAAGCAACATAGCAATGTCCGCTTTTTCCCAACCGTTTGTCACCATAATAGATTTTGACATTAATTTAAAATTATTACGCACCAAATAAGCGCATACATAACCCAAAAAGGCGACAATAAAAATCATTTTTTGACGCTTTAAGAAAGTCGAGAATTTTTCAGGTTCACATTGAGCATAAGGAATAGACATAATTGGCTCCTTAGATAAAACAAAAAACACACTCTAAATAAAATGTGTTTTTTATACTAAATCCTTTCATATTTTATGTAAAGGAGCAAAATGTCATACTGTGATCTAACGCACAAAATATTCTACTCTGTTTTTTCGCTGTACGATAAATTCAGCTAATGCTCGCAATACCGTGGTGTCTGCATCAATTTCATCAAGAATATTGACCGCACCTTGATAGAGTTCTTGGGCTTTCTGTTTGGCACCATCTAATCCTAATAATTTAGGATAAGTACTTTTATCTAAATCTAAATCGGAACCGACAGGCTTGCCGATTTCATCTTGGTTGCCTTCAATATCTAAGATATCGTCTTGTACTTGAAAAGCTAAACCAATTGCCGCCGAATAGCGTACGAGTTTTTGTTATAATCCTTTATCTTGCCAGCATAGTGAACAAAGAAAACCTAAAGTTACTGCAGCGGATAGCAATGCGCCCGTTTTATTTCGGTGAATACGCTCTAGTTCGTTCAAAGAAACCTGCTTATGCTCAGAAATGAGATCTAAACTTTGTCCTAAACACATACCTTGTACGCCTGATGCTTGGGCTAGAACTTGTACTAAACGCAATTGTTGCTGGGCAGAACGTGCGGTTGGTTTAGTAATAATTTCGAAAGCAAGGGCTTGTAATGCATCGCCTGCCAAGATAGCTGTTGCATGATCATAAGCAATATGGCAAGTTGGTTGTCCACGGCGTAATTCATCGTTATCCATAGCAAGTAAGTCATCGTAAATCAATGAGTAAGCGTGAATACATTCAATCGCTGCCGCCGCATAATCCAGTTGCTCTTGATGAGCACCTAGCATTTTTCCCGTACTAAAAATGGACGAATACGTTTACCGCCAAGTAATAGTCCATATTTCATGGCATCTGCTAATGGCGATGGTTGGCTATTAATGTCGGCAAATTGTCTTAGCATAAAATCGTTGATATGCTATTGAGTTTGCTGTAAATCCTGTTTGAAATCGTAATTGCTCATATTATTCTTCAGCTTGATAATCTGCCAAAGGGGCATTGTCACTTTTTTACAATAAAATTTGAATGCGTTGTTCTGCTTGTTGTAGACGCTCTTGTCCTAGTTTTGCGAGTTTTACGCCATTTTCAAATTCTTTTTAATGCGTTTTCTAAAGGAAGATCGCCAGTTTCTAAACGTGAAACAATATTTTCTAATTGCGAAAGTGTAGTTTCAAAATCTAATTCTGCAGGTTTGCGAGCCATAATATTCTTTTTATAAATAAAATGATATATCGGTATTTTACTTGAATTTACGCAGACGGCAATTTAATTTCCCGTATTGCCATATTTAACCCATCGATCATCAATAAGCGACCACATAAATTCGTGCCAATTTTTAACCGCACTTTAATGGCTTCTAAAGCTTGAATAGAGCCTACAATCCCCACAATAGGTGAAATAACGCTAGCTCCGACACAACTTAAAACAGTTTCACCGAAGAGCTGACTCAAAGAGCGATAGTTCGGTGTGTTAGGTTCGTAGGTGAATACGGATACTTGCCCTTCAAAACGAATTGCCACCCCCGAAATTAAAGGAATTCTAGCTTATTGGCAACAACGATCTAATTGATTGCGAATGTCTACGTTATCTGTGCAATCTAACACAACATCAAAGTGCGGTATGATTTCAACCAATTTTTCTTCGCTTAATAAACCATGAATCGTATTGATTTCAATATGAGGATTTAAGGTTTGTAAGGAAAGTTGTGCTGATTGCACTTTCGACATATCTAATCAGCTGTCATTATGCAATACCTGTCGTTGTAAATTAGACAATGAAACTGTATCGAAATCGAGTAAGATTAGTTGTCCAAAACCAGCAGCGGCAAGATATTGACTTGCCGCACAACCTAAACCACCTAATCCCACAATCAGCATTTTGCTGTTTTTGAGTTTTTCTTGACCGTCAAAATCTATCGCTTTCATAATTATTTGGCGATTGTAACGTAATTCTTCTTGGTAACTTAATTCAGCCATATTTTTGCCATAAATTATGCAAGTAAATGATTAAAAGGCCCAATAGTGACAATTTCGCCAGCGTTGACATTACCACGATCTTGTTCTAACACAATAAAACAGTTGGCTTTAACAAAGCACTAAATAAATGTGAGCCTTGGAAACCCACTGGTTGCACTTCAAGTTGGCCATTTTCATTGATTTGATAGAAACCACGTTGGAAATCTAAACGTCCTGGCGATTTTTTCAAATTGGTTTGGGCAATCGCTTGGAAGTGCGGTTGTTTTTTCGGGTGTTTTTTACCGCTTAATTTGGCGATAGCTGGTTGCACTAATTGATAGAATGTCACTAATGCAGAAACGGGATTGCCGGGTAAACCGCAGA
>NZ_CALJRX010000140.1 GCF_937976265.1 uncultured Haemophilus sp. | reverse complement strand
CTGGCGTTGTTGCGAAAATCATCAAATAATTGATGTATTAACTGTAACAAGTTAGTTAAGAAGGCGTATCGAAAGATGCGCCTTTTTGTTTGCCTAAAATTCCGCAAAATTATAATGAAAATTCAAATTAAAAAAGTGAATGTTAGGAAGAGAGAAATATTTGTTGGAGGAAAAAAGTGGCGGAAGGTCATGGGAGTTGAACCCACCCGGGAACGCTGGCGTCCCCAACAGGATTTGAAGTCCTGCCACCTCACCGGAGATGACGACCTTCCGTTATTGAAATTGCGGTTACTTTAGCGTAAATTAGTTTGCAATTCAACGCCATTTTGAAATAGGAATTAAAAATGACCGCACTTTTTCAACAACTTCCTTCGGTAGATAAATTTTTAAAAACACCAGAAGGTGAAATGCTTTTAACTGAATTTGGTCATTCAGCTGTCGTGCGTGAATTGCGCCAATTATTGTCTGAAGGGCGCGAGTTTATCAAACAGCATCAAAACTTACCGCACTTTTTTGCCGATCATCTGAGTACGTTGCATTATTTACAAGAACGATTGACTCAACAAAATCATGTACAAATTAAATCAGTCCATAATTTAACGGGCACGGTATTACACACAAATTTAGGGCGAGCATTGTGGGCTGAACGTGCACAACAAGCGGCACTTCATGCGATGAAAGGTAATGTTGCGTTAGAATATGATTTGGAAGAAGGCAAACGCAGTCATCGGGATAATTATATTAGTGAACTACTTGCACAACTCACAGGTGCAGAAGCTGCTTGTATCGTTAACAATAATGCAGCAGCTGTACTCTTGATGTTGGCCACCTTTGCAAAAGATAAAGAAGTGATTATTTCCCGCGGGGAATTGATTGAAATTGGCGGCGCATTTCGCATTCCAGATATTATGGCTCAAGCAGGCTGTAAACTTGTTGAAGTGGGAACAACAAACCGCACACATTTGAAAGATTATCGTCAAGCAATCAACGAAAATACCGCTTTCTTAATGAAAGTACATTGCAGTAACTATCATATTAGTGGATTTACTGCTTCAGTTTCAGAACAAGAGCTGGTTGATCTTGGACGAGAATTTGATATTCCAGTGATGACGGATCTTGGTAGTGGGGCATTGATTGATCTAAGCCAATATAATTTACCGAATGAGCCGACGGTACAAGAAAAAGTCGCACAGGGCGTAAACTTGGTGTCATTCTCGGGTGATAAATTATTGGGTGGAACACAAGCCGGCATTATCGTCGGTAAAAAAGAGTGGATTGCTCAGTTACAAGCTCATCCATTAAAGCGCGTGTTGCGTTGTGATAAAGTGATTTTAGCGGGGCTTGAGGCAACATTACGCCTTTATCTCCAACCTGAAAAACTTACTGAGACGTTGCCAACTTTGCATTTGCTCACCCAATCAATAGATGTATTAAAAGAAAAAGCTGAACAACTTAAAGCCTGTTTAGCAAATCGTTTAAAAGATTACGACGTTGAGATTGAAGAAAGCTTTGCTCAGATTGGGAGTGGCTCTCAACCGATGGCGACGATTCCTTCTCTCGCGGTGACGATTGCCGAAAAAACAGAGGCAAAATTGACCGCACTTTTAGCAGTATTCAAAGCGTTAGAACAACCAATAATCGGTCGTGTTGAGAAAGGAAAAATTTGGTTAGATTTACGTAGTGTGGCCGACTTTAAGGCATTATTAGATACGGTGGAAAAATTATGATCATAGTAACATCAGGGCACGTCGATCATGGTAAAACAGCCCTTTTAAAAGCACTGACAGGTACGAATACGGCCCATTTGCCGGAAGAAAAAAAACGTGGCATGACCATTGATTTGGGGTATGCCTATTTGCCTTTAAAAGAGAAAGTACTCGGGTTTATTGATGTGCCTGGCCATGAAAAGTTTCTCGCCAATATGTTGGCGGGGCTTGGTGGTGTGCATTATGCGATGCTCATTGTCGCTGCAGATGAAGGGATTGCCGCACAAACTAAAGAACACTTAGCGATTTTACGTCAGCTTCAATTTACTGAAATCATGGTAGTGATTACCAAGGCTGACCGAGCAACAGATGAGCAAATCGAGGCATTAAAAACACAAATTCAGACGGATTATCCATTCTTAGCTGAATCTCATTATTTTATTACATCGGCACAAACAGGCTTAGGGATTGATGCGTTACGCGATTATTTAGCCAATTTACCTGAATTAGCTGAAATAGATAAACCGTTCCGTTACGCCATCGACCGTGTTTTTAGCGTGAAAGGGGCGGGGACAGTGGTAACAGGGACAGCATTTGCGGGAACGGTGGCCATTGATGATGAACTCTTCCTTTCTACGGGACAAAAGGTTCGCGTAAAAAATATTCATGCTCAGAATACACCGAGCGAAAAAGGTTTGGCTGGTCAACGCTTAGCGCTCAATTTAAACGTTGATTTAGATCGTATTCCAATGCAGCGTGGCGATTGGTTGTTAGCCTCAGAACCACTTGAGCCAACCGATCGTATTACCATTGAAATTACACCTGAAGTGAATTTGAAAGACAGTCAGCCTGTACACATTTATCATGCGGCAAGCCGTACGACGGGTAAGCTCACCTTGCTTGAAAGCAAAAATGCAATGAAAAATGACCGCACTTTGGCGGAGGTCATTTTAGAACAACCATTATTTTTAGCTTTTGGGGATAAATTAATTTTACGTAGTGGTGATGCGAAAGCGTTAATTGGTGGTGCCAAGGTACTCGAAATTCATTCACCAAAACGTTATAAGCGCACAGAGGCTCGTCTAGCGTTCTTGGCTAAACTTAATCAGGCTCAAACCGCCACACAACGCATCGGATTGACCTTACAAAAAGAGGCGATTTCAGCTCAAGCTTTAATGTGGAGTGAGCAATTAACCGAAAATCAACTGACAGAAGCATTGGCTGAAAATGGCGATATCCGTTTCCAAAATTGGTGTTTTAATCGCGATTATCAACGTGAAAAAACGCAGCAAATTTTGACCGCACTTGCTACCTATCATGAGCAACATAATGATCAGCTAGGTTTGAGTAAGGCTCGCTTATACCGTATTGCGACACTAAACCAACCGGAAAATCTGATTTACCATTTTATTGAGGAAATGCTTGATGAAGGCCAATTGCAGCAGACTCGTGGTTGGTTACATTTGCCTTCACACAAAATCCAATTTTCAGCCGAAGAACAAAGCTTATGGCAAGCGGTGTTAGCTGAATTTGAGAAAGCGCATGGTCAAGCTATTTGGGTGCGTGATATGGCAACAGCCTTGGCGCAAGATGAAAGTGTGATGCGTAATTTTATGTATAAAGCAGGTAAATTGGGCTATCTTACGCCAATCGTAAAAGACCGTTTTTTCCTGACTGAAAGCATTTATGCTTATGCTCGCTTAATTAAGCAAATGGCAGGCGAAGAAGGTAAAGTTGCCGTAAATGAATTACGTGATAAACTGAACTTTGGTCGAAAACTGACCGTGCAATTAATGGAATATTTTGACCGTACCGGCTTTTTACGCCGCAAAGGCAATGATCACATTCTACGTGATAAAGATACATTCGATTTATAGGATAAAACATGAAAAAGACATTCATTTCAGCCTTAATTTTAACCGCACTTTTTACTGTAACAGGTTGTGAAGATAAAGAAGCGAAGGCAACCATTGCGCAACAAACGCAGACAATTGCACAACTGACGGAAGAAAATACGCAATTAAGAGCTGAAAAAGAAAAGGCTGAGAAAATTATCCCTGCAATAATTGCTCAAAATGATGTGATTTTTGATAAAGAGGAGACTATCAAATATCCTAAACCGGTCAAAGAAGATGAATATGCGCCTGTTGAAGGTAAGATTCATTACAGCGTTTCTACACTAAAAACGAATATTGAGTGGTTAGATAAACTACTTTTAGAAGAAATTTCAAAAAATGCTGATGGCAAACCAAGAAGCCGCGAGCAGCTTATTGCAGATTACCAGAAAGCATATGATGAAGCTAAAAAAGAGATGTTGGAATTCCCGATAAGTGGTGTTGATGAAACCTTAGATTTAGCATTTAGTCACCAAAGGGGTAAGCTTGCAGTATTTCTTGTAAACTATTACAGCTATGAAGGTGGGGTTCATGGGGTTGGTGGTTATTACTATCTTAATATTGATTTAGAAACGAAAAAACAACTTTCATTTGATGATGTTTTTAAACCAAACCAACAAACCAAATTAAAAGAATTACTTTGGGAACGTTACACTCGATATGGCGAGGTAAAAGATGAGGAAGTATTTACATCAAAAGATGCTTTTGAAGTGACCGATAATTTCTATTTAGATCATGATGGGATTCATTTTGTGTATAACGTGTATGAAATTGCGTCTTATGCAGAAGGACCACAGGAGCTGGTGATTGAGTGGTGGAATGCCTCTGCGTTATTGAAGCCTGAATTTCTTCAGAAACAGTATTATCCCGTTTCGAGTAATACGGCAGAATAACAAAGTGCGGTTAATAATGGCCGCATTTTTATTGGCCTTTTTTCACCCAGTATTTAAAAGGTGTGTCTTGGGTTTCACTCGCTAAAAGGGTGTGTTCCATAAATTGGCAGAAGCTTGGAATATCGCGAGTCGTGGCAGGGTCAT
>NZ_CALJRX010000139.1 GCF_937976265.1 uncultured Haemophilus sp. | reverse complement strand
TATCTAAACTTTTAACCCATCTTTTAGGTATATTATCAAAACCAAATTTTGCTCCTGCAATACTTCCTGCTATCCCAGCAATTGTATCTGCATCTCCTCCATGATTTACAGCTCCAATTATACAATCTTCAAAAGTTTCACTTTCACTCCAATAAATAGCATTGTTGAAAGTATTGATAACATATCCACTAGGTTTTAACAACTCTCTCTTTTCTAAATCTAGATTCTTTCCTAAAATATGAGCTTTTATAATTTCAGTATATTCACTTAAAATATTTCTACAAATATCATTGTTATGAGTAATATTACCTTGAATAAAATTAAGTTCAACAGATTTATCTGAATTTAGAAGTGCACAAGGCATAGCTCTCATAAGACTTCCATTTCCCAAAGCAGTATTATCCTCTGCAATAAAATTTCCAGACTCCTTATAAAAGGCTATTGCTTTTCTACATTGATTTCCAATGTCCTTAGGATTTGTATCATACCAAGCTACAAAACTATCAGCCACATCTTTCTTAAAATTCTTAAAATCATTTTTCATAAGAACTTCCATAACACAAATTGACATCTGTGTATCATCTGTAACCTCTCCAGCAATCAAATCAAGCCAACCACCACCTACTATATCAGTTAGCTCTCCATATTCACTTTTTATTTCATCCTCACTCATAAATTCAGTAGTCGCTCCCATTGCATCACCAATCGCAAAACCATAGAGCGAACCCTTTAACCTGTCTTTAATACTATTCATAATACACCACCATTATTTGCTTTGATAGACAATGTTTTTTTACAATTATTCCCAAATCAATTTTTTTATTACTTGATTATTTAATCATCAAAGTGAATTGTCTTTGTTCAACATTCAAGGTAAATTACCCCAAAAAGAGTAAGCAATCTAATGAGGTATTTATGAATTTTGAGCAAATGATTGGTTTCGGTGTAGCCGGAAATTTCGCAGGTCATTTAGAACAAGCTGGCGAAGCGGCTGATTTCACTCAAGTAAAAACAGAAAATACCATTCAACCCAAAGCGATTTTCCCTTTTTATGTGCCAAGCGAAAAAGCTGGCTTTCTTTCTACCTTTCCTTTAAGTCACAATCAAATTAACTTTCCACAAGGTGCGGATAATCTTCAAATTGAACCTGAAATTGCACTTATTTGTGATCTTATCTATAAAGGAAAGCAAGTTGAGCATATTATCCCGCGCTATTTTGCCGCCTATAATGACTGCTCTATTCGTCGTCCTAATGCGAAAAAAATCTGTGAAAAGAAAAACTGGGGATCTGCAAGTAAAGGTATTTCATCAAAACTTATTCCACTTTCTTCCTTTATTAAGGGAAGTAAAATTGATCAATATCGTATCGCTTGCTTCCATAAAAGAAATGGCGAGCTCAATACGTATGGTATTGACAGCCCCGCTATCGGTTATAGCTATTTCCACCAACAATTATTAGATTGGATCGTGGATAGAATGAATAATCAACCCGATGAGGGACCGATGAATCATATTGCTTCTTTATTAGAGCAAGCAAACTATCCTGAACAAGCGATTATTAGTATTGGCGCCACCCGTTATACCGAGTTCGGTGAAACGCATTTCTTGCAACCCAATGATCTCAGTATTGTTGTCGTGTATAACGGTGAAAAATATTCTGCTGAGGAAATTGAGAAAATGGCAAGAGATGAAAAATTTGCAGATGACATTTCAGCGCTTATTCAAAAAGTGGTTTAGCATATATGTAAAGTGCGGTTAATTTTGACCGCACTTTTTTACTTCCTTCTTAAAGAAACCTCTCCGGCATTAAAATACCGCTCGCCTTCATCGGTTATGACTTTTAAATAACCTCGTTTATCAATTCCCTGCTCTATACCTGAAATCGCACCTTGTTCAGTAAAGATATTCACTTCATCACCAAAAAATTCATTATGGTTTATCCATTGTTGCATGAATTCCTCATCAATGCCCTTTTCTTCAAATTGAGCTAATCGAGAATAAATACGTTGAATCACTTTAATAAGGATCGTTTCACGATCTATGTCAGGATCTTGTTCGGTTAATTGTGCATACGGCTGACTAATTTCGGTTGATTGTGGCAATTTTACATTGATCCCAATACCAACCACTAAATTAAGCAACCCATTCTTGTGATTAATGATCTCCACCAAGATGCCACCTAGTTTTCGCCCTGAAAGCAAAATATCATTTGGCCATTTCACTTTCGCATTTAACGCTTCTGCAATCGCTAAACCAATCACTAAACTTAATCCATCCAATGCTTTTTTAGGATCGATAGTCCAATAAAAACTGAAAATTAACTGCCCTGCAAACGGTGAAAGCCATTGACGACCACGACGTCCTCGTCCTGCAGTTTGATATTCTGCAAGGCACAAATCGCCTTTTTTTAAGTGATTAATTTGATTGGTTATAAATTCATTTGTTGAAGAAATGGTTCGATGATAATGCACGGAATAAGGTGAAAGTGCGGTCGAAATAGCTTGCGGATTTAACAAAGGCATTTCTGGCATCAGCAGATAAATCTCATTTTCTTCTCGAATATTCAATCCCACTTCTCTCAATAATGCCATTTCTTGCGCCAATTCATTTGACGTAATATTTAAAAACGACATCAAATCTGACCGCACTTTAGGTTGGCAATCAGACAAACAATCCAATAACGATGGCATATTCATTCCTTCTCATAAAAACCTTGGCAAATCTTACCATAAAAGCGAAAAAATTCATTTTCAACCACATGAAAAATCTGTATAATCCCGCCGCAATATTTTTTGACACAATTTTTAACAGCGAGATATTGCCATGCTTAGAATCAAACAAGAAGCTCTGACTTTTGACGACGTTCTACTCGTCCCAGCTCATTCAACTGTTCTTCCGAACACTGCCAACCTCTCAACTCAACTCACCAAAGAAATTCGCTTAAATATTCCCATGCTTTCCGCTGCAATGGATACTGTTACAGAAACCAAATTAGCGATCTCTTTAGCGCAAGAAGGCGGCATCGGCTTTATTCATAAAAATATGACTATCGAGCGTCAAGCGGATCGTGTTCGTAAAGTGAAAAAATTCGAAAGTGGTATCGTTTCTGAAC
>NZ_CALJRX010000138.1 GCF_937976265.1 uncultured Haemophilus sp. | reverse complement strand
TTTACGCACATTACGTAAAGCAATAAGTCCAGCAATACCAACGATATAACCAATTCCGCCTAAAATATCATGCAAATAAATTTTATCTTTTAAATGCGCAATATCTTCACGAAGCAACATTAAATCTGCACCGCTTTGATTTTCGGCAGATGTATGAGCGGCAACAACTGATGCACGGTGTCCTTCATCGCCTTCCACCACAACTTTTAAGGTGGTATGCGGCACATCAGCAATAGAAAGCTTAAATGCGCCTTGGCGGTCTGTTTTTCCAGTTAAAACGGGATCAGAAACGCCTGAGCGGAAAACTTCTAAATAAGTTTCAGCTGCGGGGGTCATATCAGAATAATAGGATTTGCCAGAGAGTGTTTGCCCATCATATTGGGCAAACACATAAAGCGCGTGGGCATAAGCATTCGGGAGATAGCAAGCCGCAAAAAGTGCGGTTAAAAAAACAATTTTCTTCATCCCTAATCCATATTATTGCGCATCAAAAGTTAACATATATTCTACAGAGCGACGATCGTAATCCGCATTATTTATGTTTTCCTCAAACTCTGCCCATACTTTGTTGAAGCCTTTAGTTGGCGTAAATTGAGCAATGCCTTTTTCATTAGTTAAATTGAACGGTGCATCTTCACTCACGCCCACTTTAATGCCTTGTACGGGTTTACCATTATGTAACACAAGGATAGAAAGTGGTTTGTTCGCTTGTGCTTTTTCTTGAGGAATCAATTCGTAAGCTTGTTGATGAGATTTGAAAGATTCAGCATCCCATTTCAAAATCGCTTTACCAAATTTAACAGGGTTGGTACTAAATTCTGCTGTTGGTTCTTCACGTTTTGTTTTTTCAACGTATTTACCGCTTGGTAATTTTGACCACACGCCATTATCGAAATGAACGAATACTAAATCTGATTTAGGCATAAGATAGGCTTCGCCATTTCTGAATTGATAGTCAACTGCGGTTAATTTTCCTTGCGCATTTAAGGCTTGAATAGATTTAAGTTTAGATTCTGGATAGGTTTCAGTTTGTTCATGTCCAAATTTCACCACGTATTCACCTTTAGCTGAAGCAGGTTCAAGCCAAACATTGTGCGCGTTAGCAACAGACATACCTAAAAGTGCGGTTAATCCCACTGCGATTTTTTTTAATTCCATTTTGGATGCTCCTTGTTTGTTTAAGAAAATCTGAACGCATGATAAAATATGAAGTAACTTTAGAGTCAAGTCATTTTTTAAGGAAATTGATTCAAGCGATGGATCATCATGTTTTAATAAATTTACACAGTCTGAAAATAATTTATGATGAGTATTAGTTAACTCATAAAATTTTTTCCCATTTTTTATATTTAAAATCTTATTGGCATTATTTATTAATACTTAAACCTTTTACAATTTAATTCCTGCTCACAGAATAAATTGCCTTTGAATCTCTTGAAGCCGCTCTTGCTGACAATATTCCTACAATTACTGTAATAAGCAAAGCAATCAGAAAGTAAGGGCTGAACCACACACTTCCCCTGACATCCGGATTCAGGCTCATATAAGTCGATAACTGTTCCGCCGCTTCAAAAAAATTTGAAGAAACTCCTTCTGCCCTAAGTCCATCCCTGAAGTGAAAAACAACAGTTATAAAATGTGACGCGGCAATTACAATACTTGAAGCCAGCACAAACAATGCCGACCCTATTGCTCCCATTTTCTTTGTAAAAAAAGTATATCCAGCTATTCCTCCAAATAGAATTACTACTACAGCAACTGCACCAAGATAACCAAATGCTCCTATAACAACCCATAAAATCCCACCGACAGAAGCTCCTAAAAGACTTCCTATAAATCCTAGA
>NZ_CALJRX010000137.1 GCF_937976265.1 uncultured Haemophilus sp. | reverse complement strand
GGAGGTTGACGGAGGAAAATGCTGATAAGTGGAATACGCAGCCGTTAAAATCTTTAACAACAAAGATTGGTTCAGGCTCAACACCAAAAGGTGGAAATGACGTTTATAAAGATTCAGGTATTCCATTCGTTCGTTCATTAAATATCCACACGCATTTTATTAAATATGAAGACTTGGTATTTATTGACGAAGTACAGGCAGAAAAACTTAAAAATGTCAAAATTGAAGAAAATGATGTGCTGTTAAATATCACAGGAGCCTCAATTGGACGAGTAAACATTGCCCCAAAAAAGTTTGTTAATGGCAGAGTAAATCAACACGTTGCAATTATTCGCTTAAAACAAGAAGCTCTTTTACCTACGTTTTTACATTTGGTCTTGGCTTCCCCTAAATTCCAAAAATGGATTGAGGGAGAAAATTATGGTACAACCCGACAAGCCCTAACAAAAGGCATGCTGGAAACACTGGAAATTCATTACCCTGATATTGCCACACAAACCCAAATCGTCCAAAAAGTCGAAACCTACTTCGCCCTTACCGAGGAAATCGAAACACAAGTAAATGCAGCATTGGAGAACGTCAATTTGCTCACCCAATCCATTTTATCCAAAGCCTTCAGCGGGGAATTGTCGGCGGCGTGGCGTAACTCACAAGTGACAGAAACTCAGGGGAACGTATGATTTATCCGAAGGAAATTTTTGAGCTTTATACACAACTAAAACAGCAGAAATCAGAAATAAAAAATATTGAAGCAAAACGTTGTTTAGATTCTGTCAGTGATTCCGTTATGCAGACAATTTGTGCTTTTGCAAATGAAAGTGGCATTGAATACGGCTACTTGTTATTAGGCATTAGTGAACCAAATGAAGCCAATCCAACACATTGGATTTCAGGTGTAAACAATCCGGATACTGTACTTGACCAAATTCAAACAAATTGTCGCAACCAATTCACTGTCGTGGTGAATATTGATGCCGGCATTGCGACAATTGAAAATAAAACCGTTATTGCCATTAAAGTGTTTGAACTGGATCCGGCCTCCAAACCTTGCGGTTTCAAAAGTGCGGGTAAAAATAAGAAAAATTTTTCTAAGACAGGTATTTGGCGAAGAGGCATTAATGGTGACTATGAAGCAAATGTCGAAGAACTGCAATTCATCTTTACCGAAAAACAAGGTTTATCGTATGAAAATACGTTCTTACCCAACGCTTCGTGGAAAGACATCGATATTGAAAAAATCACGCTTTACCGTAAATTGCGCTCAAGAGTACAACCTAATGCCGCCGAACTTGAATTTGACGATGTAGAGTTATTGAATGCATTTAATCTTATCCGAGAAAAAGATGGTGTAATTCAGCCGAATATCGCCGGTCTACTGTTATTTGGCTCTGATGTGGCATTGCGTAAACACTTACCTATGGCACGTATCGATTACATTCGCCATATCGGCACGCAATGGGTTGAAGAAAGCGATCAACGTTTTCTCTATACCAAAGATTTTAGAGAGTCGCTAATTAGTGTTGTTCCTCGCTTAGAGGGCATTATCTTGGATGATATGCCAAACTATTTCAATTTGGAGGAAAACGCATTACAGAGAAGCGATCAATCTATTTTGCCACAACGCGTTGTCCGTGAGGCTGTAGTAAATATGCTAATGCACCGTGATTATTCACAAAACCAACCATCACAAATTAACCGTTTTAGTAACCGTCTAGAATTACAAAATGCAGGCTATTCCCTAAAAAATATTGATGATCTAGGCAGTCCAAAATCGATTACCCGCAATCCGTTAATTGCAACGGTTCTTTATGATTTACGTTATGCCGAAACAAAAGGCAGCGGTATAAATACAATGCGCAAAAAACTGAAGGAAGCAAAATTACCCCCGCCAGTC
>NZ_CALJRX010000136.1 GCF_937976265.1 uncultured Haemophilus sp. | reverse complement strand
CCTGGCTGGCACAGAGCGGGGCTGTCTCGATTCCGGTGTCGCGGCTGGTGGAGACGCTGCTGAATCCCGGCAAGGTGATGCAGTTCAACGGACACGAGATCAAGCTGCCGCTGATCAAGCTGGCCTACTGGGCAGGCGGCAACCCGTTTGTTCACCATCAAGATACCAATACCTTAGTGAAGGCTTTCCAGCAACCTGATGTGGTGATTGTGAATGAGGTAAACTGGACGCCAACTGCGCGCATGGCAGATATTGTCTTGCCGGCAACTACCAGTTATGAACGTAATGACTTAACCATGGCAGGTGACTACTCCATGATGAGCGTTTACCCGATGAAACAAGTGGTTCCACCACAATTTGAAGCGAAAAATGACTACGATATTTTCGTTGAACTCGCAAAACGAGCAGGTGTGGAAGAACAATACACCGAAGGTAAAACGGAAATGGAATGGCTGGAAGAATTCTACAATGCAGCTCTTACTGCCGCTCGAGCAAACCGTGTTGCAATGCCACGTTTTGATAAATTCTGGGCAGAAAATAAACCGTTAAGCTTTGAAGCGGGTGAAGCTGCGAAGAAATGGGTACGTTATGGTGAATTCCGTGAAGATCCATTACTCAATCCTCTCGGCACGCCGTCAGGTAAAATTGAGATTTTCTCTGATGTTATCGAGAAAATGCATTATGACGACTGTAAAGGTTACCCAAGCTGGATGGAGCCAGAAGAATTTGCGGGTAATGTGACAGAAGAATATCCGTTAGCTTTAGTGACGCCACACCCTTACTATCGTTTACATAGCCAATTGGCACATACTTCATTACGTCAAAAATATGCGGTAAATGATCGTGAGCCAGTGATGATTCACCCTGAAGATGCGGCTGCTCGCGGTATTAAAGACGGTGATATTGTTCGCATTCATAGCAAACGTGGCCAAGTGCTTGCAGGTGCAGTTGTAACAGAAAATATCATTAAAGGTACTGTCGCTCTCCATGAAGGTGCATGGTATGACCCAATGGACTTAGGTGAAAGTGAAAAACCATTGTGTAAAAATGGTTGCCCGAACGTATTAACACGCGATGAAGGCACATCAAAACTTGCACAAGGTAACTCACCGAATACCTGTATTGTTCAGGTTGAAAAATTTACTGGTAATGCACCTGAAGTGACGGTATTCAAACAACCGAAACACGCTGTGTAAAACCAATAAAAAAATGACCGCACTTTGATTTTATCTATTCAGGTGCGGTCTTTTTTCAATGAGTTTTTCTGTACTTTGTTTTTTTTCACCTATCAAATCAATTTTCTCTACCTTTCCTTCTCACCACCAAAATGTGATCTGCCTCCCAGTTTTAAATCTTGTCTTGTACTAGAATTAATCCATAGTCCTCTTTTACGGACAAAATATTAAAGGCCTGATGGTGTAAAAAGATCAGGTATTACTTTGATTCCCAACGTAGAAAAAAGGAGAAAACAGATGATAAAAGATCTTAATGTCTTTGATAAACACTATGGTTTATTGATCAACGGCGAATGGACAAATGGCTCTGAAGGTAACACCTTAACATCACATAATCCTGCAAATGGTGAAGCATTAGCGACCTTTATTGACGCTACTGATGCAGATGTCGATGCTGCAGTGAATGCTGCGAAAGAAGCCTTTAAAACCTGGAAAAATACCAGCGCAACGGAACGAGCTACAATTTTGAATAAAATTGCAGATATTATTGATGAAAATACTGAATTATTTGCTTTACAAGAAACGTTGGATAACGGTAAACCGATTCGCGAAACACGCGCAGCAGATATTCCGTTGGCATCAGATCATTTCCGTTATTTTGCCAGTGTTATTCGCGCCGAAGAAGGTGTCGCAAACCAACTGGATAGCGAAGATTTGTCGTTGATTTTACGCGAGCCTATTGGCGTTGTTGGTCAAATTATTCCATGGAACTTTCCGTTCTTAATGGCTGCATGGAAAATAGCACCGGCATTGGCAGCAGGTTGTACCGTCGTGATTCACCCATCTTCCACTACTTCATTGAGCTTACTTTCCTTAGCTCAAAAAATTAATCATTTATTACCGAAAGGTGTCTTCAATGTTATTACTGGTAAGGGTTCTAAATCTGGCGAATACATGTTGCACCATACTGGATTTAACAAACTGGCATTCACCGGTTCCACCGAAATTGGTAGAAAAATTGGTGTGGCTGCTGCTGAAATGTTGATTCCATCCACCTTGGAATTGGGTGGTAAATCAGCCAATATTTTCTTTGACGATATGCCATTTGATAAAGCATTGGAGGGCGCACAAAAAGGAATTCTCTTCAACCAAGGGCAAGTGTGTTGTGCTGGTTCACGTATTTTCGTACAAGAAAGCGTTTACGATAAATTTATCGCGGCACTAAAAGAAGAATTTAAGAAAGTTAAAGTCGGCTTACCTTGGGAAGATGACACGCAAATGGGGGCGCAAGTAAACGGAAATCAAGTTAAGGTTATTAGCAAGTATGTTGATATTGCTAAAGAAGAAGGGTGTCAAATCATCGTTGGTGGAGGTAAATCAACCGACCCGGCATTGGCTCGAGGCGAATTTTTCCAACCAACCTTAATTTTAGCGCCTGATAACAAAAAACGTGTGGCACAAGAAGAAATTTTTGGTCCGGTTGCTGTGGTAATCAAATTTAAGGATGAAGCAGATGTAATTAAAATGGCAAATGACAGTGATTATGGCCTAGGTGGTGCGGTGTGGACATATAACATTAACCGTGCGCTACGAGTTGCACGCGCACTTGAAACTGGTCGTGTTTGGGTGAACTGTTATAACCGTTTACCAGCTGGCGCTCCTTTCGGTGGTTATAAAACCTCCGGTATAGGTCGTGAAACCCATAAAATGATGCTTGACGCTTATACACAGGTGAAAAATATCTTCATCAGCACCCGTGAAGAGCGCGAAGGCATGTATTAATCATTCACTTTCTAACCTAAAAACAAACCGTACTTTGATTTTATTCATCAAAGTGCGGTTATTTTTTTACCTATATCAAATTATGATTAGATTCTATTAAAAAACGTGCCTTAAATCTTTACTCATACCAAATAAGTGGTATCTTTGTGATCGCTATTTAATCGATTGTGTCACAGTTGTTATACGTGATGAATTATTTTTTGTTCATTTATCTAGGAGTTATCCTATGGAAAGTAAAATTCCAGCAGTAGAAGTCAAACTTGGCTTTAAATGGCAGGGGCTGCTGATTGCCGTCATCGTTGGTTTAGGGATTTGGTTAATCCCGACGCCAGAAGGTTTGTCCGCTAAAGCATGGGGAATGCTAGCGCTGTTTGTAGCAACCATTGTGGCTATTATCGCTAAAGCAATGCCTATGGGTGCTGCAACGCTAGTTGCCTTAGTGATTAGTGGCTTGACTGGGCTTACACCAATTTCACCAAAACAAGGTGATGTTGGCATGTTATCCGGCTTTGCGAACGGCACAATTTGGTTGATTGCTATTGCCATGTTTTTATCTCGCGCGGTGATTAAAACGGGTTTAGGTAAACGTATCGCGCTGTACTTCGTTGGTCGTTTTGGTAAAAAAATGATGGGCGTGGCTTATGGTATGGCGTTGGCTGATCTTGTTATCGGTCCGGGGATTCCTTCGGCTTCTGCGCGTGGGGGCGGTATTATGTACCCTATTATGCAATCTATTGCTGATGCGTATGAGTCCAAACCGGGTCCAACTGCTCGTCGTGCAGGTGCATTCTTAGCGATTGCTGTCTCTCAAATCGATACCATTATTTGTACCATGTTCTTAACCGCTATGGCGGGTAACCCGTTGATTGCAGAACTTGCGAAAAGCCAAGGTGTAGAAATTACTTGGATGACATGGTTCTTAGGGGCAATTGTACCAGGTATTGTGAGCTTAATCGTCTTACCTTATTTCGTGTATTTAATTTATCCGCCAGAATTAAAAGATACGCCTAAAATGGCAGAAATGGCACGTGAAGAATTAAAAAGCATGGGCCCAATGAGCAAAGCGGAATGGATTCTTGCCCTAGACTTTATCCTTCTTTTATTCCTTTGGACGGTGGGTGATTTAGTCTTCCATATCCCTGCAACGATTTCAGCGTTTATTGGTTTAGTCATTTTATTATTAACCAATATTATGAGCTGGAAAAATATCGTGGCAGAAACCACCGCATGGGATACGATGTTCTGGTTTGCGGTATTGGTGATGATGGCAAATGCACTTAACAAATATGGTGCAATCACTTGGATCTCAACCCACATTTCCTCATCTGTGGGCAGTTTCAGTTGGCCGGTTGCCTTTACTATTTTGGTATTGGTGTATTTCTATACCCGCTATTTCTTTGCTTCAGCCATGGCGCATATTTCCGCAATGTATCTTGCTTTCGTGGCAGCAGCTATCGCTGTGGGTACACCACCAATCATTGCTGCAATTGGTTTAGGTTACACCTCAACATTATCCATGAGTTTAACGCAATATGCAGGTGGTCCTGGTCCAGCACTATACGGTTCAGGTTATAACTCAACCGGTCAATGGTGGGGCGTGAGCTTTATTGTTTCCATCCTTTCATTAGTCATTTGGTTTGGTGTGGGTGGATTATGGATGAAACTACTTGGTTGGTGGTAGTCCCTATTAATTCATAAAATCCCTAAAAAAACGACCGCACTTTGATTTGTATCTCAAAAGTGCGGTTGTTTTTTAGCACAATTTTTGTGATAACAAAAATCTCCATTGCCTTTTTCAGCCAATGGAGATTTTTTATTAATGTTTAAGCATTAAATGGATTATTCAAATTACCAAGTATAGCCGAGTTTAAATGCGGCATATTTTTGAGTGGTAATATCAGACCCTTTAAGCATACCCACTTGTGCGCTAACTTGCCATTGATTGAATTGAGCAGCAAGTCCTGCTTCGTGGTTGAAATAACGTCCAAATTGTTGTTGCATACCGATATTATTTACTGACAATGCACCATTTACAGCCATTTTACGCTGTGTTGCATCATTGTAGTAAGATGCTAAGCTTGGTGTTAATTTTACACCTGCTACATCAAAGGTTTTGCTTAACGCTAA
The DNA here is from genome assembly GCF_937976265.1 of uncultured Haemophilus sp. Classification (GTDB taxonomy): domain Bacteria; phylum Pseudomonadota; class Gammaproteobacteria; order Enterobacterales; family Pasteurellaceae; genus Haemophilus_D. Next base: position 4,385 of record NZ_CALJRX010000136.1, on the reverse strand, counting down.
ACCTGCACGGTAAGTCATTAGATTTAATGCTTTGCTTTCAACTTTTGCTTCAGCGAGATGATAATTTGCTTTGGATAAACGGTTATAACGTACACCAATAGATGGTTGAACGTTTACACCCCAATCCCATTGGATGCCAGCATTTACCCCAGCGCTAAATAAGCTACGGTGGAACACATTGTTTTTACCATCAAAATCAATGGTATTACGGCTGCGGCCATAACCGAGGTCAAGGCTAGCAAATACGCCGTTGTTCCAATTACCTTTTACATAAGTGCTTAAAGCTGTTAGGCGATTTTTACCGCTCACGTTTTCAGCAAATGTGTTGTTTGCACGAGAATGTGATAACACTGCACCAACTCGTACATTATCATTTACATTATTTGCCACACCGATTTGTGTCATTGTTAAGCTTTGTTTGTATGGGCGATAGAAATCAGAATGATAGTTCTGTTTCGTTGATTCAGTATTTGCCCACACATTCGAATTGTCTTGACTTAATAAATGACGATCAAGATTACGTGCGATTTGTAACGCTACATTTACGTTAGCCGACATTTCAGATAATGCAGTATTAGAATAACGACTCACTAATGCAGATTGAGGTTTGTTGTTTTCTAAATTTGCTTGTGTAGCTAACATTTCAGCGACTTTAGCATTGGTACTTTCTGAATTTTTTGATTCATTTTCTGCTAAGAATTGCTCGATTTCAGATAAACTTTCATAGTTGTTTTCTAAACTCGTTAACACTTCTTTAGAGGCATTTTCTACCGCTTCTTTTGCATAAGCAATAGCTTGAGCATCACCATCATTCGTCGCTAATGCAAGTGCTTTTTCTGCATTTTCTAAACGTTGAATCGCAATATCTAACTCATTTTCAAAGCGAGTTAAATCACTTGTATTTGCAATTCTCAACACTTTAGAACAAACAGCATGGCTAACGCCTTGTGCCTCACACAACTCGCGAGCTTTATCAATATTGCCTTTTCGTGGGGCTTTACTTGCTTCTAAGCTAGTAATATCTTGACGCAATTTTGCCACTAAATTCGTTGCATTTGTTTGCGTTTTTAATAATTCAGCCGCAACATTTTTTGCTGTAGATAAACGATTGTTTTGCTGCTTCAATGTATTAATTAATTGAGTATATTGACGATATAAATGGTTACGTTTTGCCTTTTGATTTTGGCTTACCGCATTATATTGATCGACCACATTTTTCAATTTTGCATCTGTTTGGTTAACAGTATTTTGCAGTCTATTCACTTCAGCATTTTTAGCATCAGTTTGTCTTTTAGCTCGTTCATATTGCGCATTTAAACTGTTAAGTTCGCGTTGTTTTGCCTTGATTTGACGCTGAACCGCTTCATACTCTTCTCGGCTGAGCTCTTGAGTTTGTGTGCTCGCACCATGGTTTACTTGCGCATCACGTAATGGGTTATAAAGACGATAGTCGTTATTGTTATTCGCTAAAATATAACGATAAGCCCCAAGATCCACATAGCCGTTTTCCAATGTGAAACGAGCGTCCGCATTATTTTGTCCCGGATTATTTAACTTCACTAAACTTAATGGGCTGATTTCATTTGGTTCAGCACCAGTGTTTTTTAATGAAAGTTGGAATGCACCATTCGCTAAACCATTGACAACGATATGGTCACCACGGCGTTCAGCTACATTTGTTAAGAAGCGGAAAGAGCCTGTACCAGTCAAATTACCATTAATGGTTAGCTCATTAAAATCGATGTTGCCTTTATGGTTATTCCCAATTTCATCATAACGCTGGTTTAATGTAATTAGGCTGTTTGAAAGCGCTAAATTGCCCACGTTGCTGTTGCCAGTTAATGTCCATTGGCTTTCTGGTTTCAAGGTTACCTGGGATTGTTTGTCCGCGTTAATGCGACCAACCAAATGTGCTTTTCCTAATTGGAATTGACTTTGATTTTGTAAATTCACATTACCCGTTACTTTAGTCGTTGGTAATTGGTTGAATACCGACTGACTTAATACCGCATTGTTTTCGCATTTGGTTTCACCTGTATGAGTTGAGCGCATACAGTTTTTCGATTCACCTTGAACAAAGCCTAATTTAATTTGACCTTGATCTTTAGCATTAAAATTACCGTTTAATTGAGAAACATTACGTCCGCTTTCAAGTTTTGCATTGCCAGCGACGTTAAATTCACGAGCAGTAAATTGACGGTCTGTCCATTCATTTTCTCTTACCACTTCTTTATTTCTTAGATAGTCGTAAGCGTGTGCTACAGGCGCACCAGAAAGAACAACACTGCCTTTTTCAACATTCAGGTTACCGTTTAAATTAGCCCCACCGTTTAGTAATAATAAGTTATTTGAATTACTTGGGTTAAAGGTTACATTTAATCCGCCATTTGGACGGCTGCTATCAGTTTCCCCTAAGCTACCACTGAAGGTTGCTATTGCATGCGACGCACTGATTTTTTTAATCGCATCGGCTTTATTACTGCCTAAGAATTCCCAATCGTTACTTGAATTTTGATCAAGTGGGAAGTATTGATTCGGGTTACCATTTGGTTTTAAGCGGAAATAATCAGTACGATTATTTCTATGCGTATTTACATACTCATAAACACCTAAAGCAGTTTCTGGTTTTTTACCCCAATTTACCCACTCTAACTCATTTTCAGATAAATCTTTACCGATTGTGATAGAAGCGGTCTGATTTCGGTTATGGTTTACAATTTTTGCACCATCATCTGCATTTTGAATGTAGTTAAAGCTTAATGCATTACCATTAAGATCTAGGCGACCACCACGGAAACCAAAGTAGATATTATTTGGGTTAACTTGTTTATCATTCGCTAATACGACTGTACCACGACCACTGGTAATCCCAACTTGGTTAAAGGCTTGTTGTTGGCCATTTTCTGCTTTTTGATCCAAAATAACCGTACCATCACCTACGCTAATATCACCAAGGTTTTTCCCTTTACCATTGACTAATAACGTACCCGTACCTAATTTAGATAAACGGTCGCCTTGTGGGTTTTTCACCTGCCAGTTCACGGTTTTATTACCATTAACCACTACACCTGCGCCCGTCCAAGTATCATTATTCTTCTCAGCACGCACAGTCATGTTGTTATTGAAATAAAGTGCGCCAGCACCTTGGTTAATGCTACTTTGTAATACAATCTCGCTACCATCTACACCGCTAAAGTGTGCAGTTTTACCATTAGCAAGCGAAGGACGTTCTGTACCAGTATCAAGATGTTTTTTAGCGGGATCAGCAAGTTTTAATTTTGAACTAGAAGCGCCTTCCCCTTTCCAATAAATTGTTTTCGCACGAATAGGGAAATCAATTTCATCGTCTTTAACCGCATTCGTCATATACTGGTTTTGTGCAACAGTATAATCATTGCGAGAATCACCCTCACCATAGTAAGTAGCTAGGTTACCCGCTAATTCCCAACGTTTTTCTTTTGCATCGTAAACAAATAATGGAGAGCCACTATCACCAGGTAAGCCATAAGTAGATAAGCCATCATTAAAGAGATTGCCATCAAATTGAACTTTTGAAGCATCAGAGCTTACTGGACGCATTGGCGTACCACCAATTAAATATTGGTAATAGTCTGCCACATTGCTATTTTGTCCATATTGATTACGAGATTTTTGAATACCTGCACCCACGCGAACAAAATAAGGATAGCGTGATTTATCTAACAATCCGTTTTGGCGTGATTCAGCAACATTAACTGGAATTGGTGCCACTTCAGTGACAAGTTTATGTAAACGAGGGGTTTGGAAGTCTAAATCTGGATGGTTATTTTGCTCAACCACTAGATAATTGAAATGATGATTGTCAGGATTGTTACCATCCTCACCATATTGAACTTCACCATAATAACCACTAATGTGTTTCACGCTAGAAACATATTGTGGATGGAAAAGCGTTGCCACACCTTGGCGACGGTTAGTTACCGCAAGATCAGGCATTGGGACATTTGGTAACATAGTACCAACATGCTGTCCTTGGTTGTTATAAACACCAACATTGCTCACGCCAGGACGGAAAGCCCCTTTGTTTTCAGCAAAATCACGGAAGTATTGGTAATCGACATCGTTACGAACGATAGCTGCTTGTGCTGATGCACAAATAACAGAAACCGCCACAGCCGCAAGGGTTGGGCGCAGTAGTTTGATTTTATTCATATAAAATTACCTTAAGGTTTAAAAAGTTATTTATATTTATCTTTAAAAATGTTTATTGAGAGCTTTATATGACCTTATGCCTATTTTGGCATTACATTGATTAAGTGGTCCAACCTCTATTAAACGGCAAGATTATAACATTAAATGTGGGGTTATTGTAAATACCTGATTATATTAAAAGCTTTTAATAAATT
>NZ_CALJRX010000135.1 GCF_937976265.1 uncultured Haemophilus sp. | reverse complement strand
CGACAATCAAAGTTTTCTTCTTTGATGTATTGCAATAAACGCCCCGGTGTTGCCACCACGATATCCTGATTTGAATTAAACACTTCCCCATGATTTTGATACGCCACACCGCCAGTAATGGTTGCAATCTTCAAATGTGTGAATTGCGCCAGTTCTTCCGCTTGTTCTGCAACCTGCATCGCCAGCTCACGAGTTGGCGTTAAAATTAAAATGCGAGGTGCGCCTGGTTTACGACGTGGGTAATCCAATAAATGCTGAATTGCCGGCAATAAAAATGCGGCCGTTTTACCCGTACCTGTTGGTGCAGAACCAAGCACATCTCGCTCTTCCATGGCAGCAGGAATCGCTTCTAATTGAATGGCAGTTGGGCGAGTGTAGCCTTTCTTTTCTAAGGCTTTTAATAATTCGGGGGAAAGGTCGAATTCTTCAAATGAGGATAAATTCATTATTTTGCGTTAATTTGTTAAAATTGGGGCTGATTATACCTGAAAGTGCGGTCATTTTCCGCAAGATTTTATGAGCAGCTTTACCTTCAAACAATTCCATATTAATCAACAACATTGTGCAATGAAAGTCGGCACTGACGGCATTTTACTGGGTGCTTGGGCCGATGTATCTGATTGTCAGCGTATTCTTGATATGGGAACTGGCACAGGCTTGGTTGCACTCATGCTCGCCCAACGAAGTCATGAGCATTGCCAAATTGAAGCCGTTGAACTTGATCCCCTTGCAGCACAACAAGCACAAGAAAACTTCCAGGCTTCGCCATGGCACAATCGTCTTCATTTAACACGCCAAGATGTGCAAACTTATTGCCAACAAACAGCATATCAATTTGATTTAATTGTGGCGAATCCGCCTTATTTTACACAAGGCGTTGAATGTAAAAATGACGAACGAGCGCTTGCCCGTTATGTTCAACAAAGTCATTTAGATTGGTTAAATTGGGCGGCGAGTTGTTTATCCGAAAAAGGAAAAATCAGTTTTGTTTTACCTTATGAAGCGGGAAAAACATTGATAAATTCAACCGCACTTTATTGCATTAAGCAGACTGATGTCATTACAAAAATAGGGAAAGATCCACAACGGATGTTACTCACGTTTAGCCGAGAGCATTTACCACAGGTAAAAGATAGCTTGGTGATTTATGATGAAAACAATCAGTACACGGAAGAATTTGTTGCGTTGACGAAGGCATTTTATTTAAAAATGTAAGGGCATATTACTATGCCCTTTTTTATTGATGTGATTAGTGGCTTTCCGCTTTGACGAGTTTCGTCCAGTTGTAATAACCATATAATGAGTTGAGTAAGTAAGCACTATACATTAAGTACATTGCTGGCTGTTCTGCCCAAAGCAAAATGGAAAGCACATTTAAGACAATCCATAATAACCATTGCTCACGATAACGCAAAATCATCAATAATTGCGCCGCTAC
>NZ_CALJRX010000134.1 GCF_937976265.1 uncultured Haemophilus sp. | reverse complement strand
TTTGCTTTCAGCGACACCAAGATTATCGCCTGAATTACGTCGTCAACGGATTAAACTAACAGGAGAATTACCAAGCCCAATTAATCCTCCTAAAGGTTGTGCGTTTAATCCACGTTGCTGGAAAGCAACGGATAAATGTCGAAATGAGCAGCCTAAATTGGAAAAATATCCTGATGGTAAGCTCATTGCTTGTTTTCATCTTGATTAGAAAAGATAAAAACAAAATGGCCACACTTGAGTAAGTGCGGTCATTTTTTTAGACGTTTTGAGGTCGATAGCGGAAATTGAAGAAGACAAAGATGCCGAGTGCAATAACAGCTAATGTAGCACCACTAAAGCCAATATATTCAAGACCAATATGGCGAGCGATTTGGTTACCAAACAGTGCACCCGCACCAATACCCGCATTGAAAATACCTGAATAAATGGCACTTGCTACGTCTGTTGCATCAGGAGCAAGTTGTAGTACGCGCATTTGTAATGCAAGTCCGATACAAGAGATGCCAATGCCCCAAATAAAGGCAAGGGCAAACATCGTGGCTGTATAACTTGCAGAGACAAGCATAAAGGCTAAAGATACAGCCAGTAAAATCATGGCACCACTGATAAATTGAGTTGGACCGAAACGGTATAAGCGGTTAAATATCACACTTGCTGTAATGCCAGAAACCCCAAAAACTAACAAAATCATCGTCGCAAGATTTGGATCAAGTTCGCCGATTTGAACCATAAAGGGTTCAATGTAGGTATAAGCGGTAAAGTGTGCAGAAACAATAATTACCGTTGTAGCATAAAGTCCAATGAGTAATGGACGTTTTGCTAAAATTGGCAGGCTAGAGAGCGAGCCTGCATTTTTGCTAGGTAGATTTGGCAATAAACGCATAATGAATACCATCACAACCAAAGCTAATGCGGCAATGATGGCGAAAGTAATACGCCAGCCAACTAATTGACCAACCAAACGACCTAATGGCAAGCCCAAAATAGTTGCAAGGGATGTACCGATAGCGAGCATACCAATGGCTTGTGTTTTCTTATTCTTCGGTGCCACACGCATGACTAATGATGCTGTAATTGCCCAGAAGAGTGAATGCGCTACCGCAATACACATACGGGCAATCAGAAGAATCCAATAATTCCACGCGATGACCGAGATAATATGGCCGATAATAAAAATCACGAAAAGTTTCAGTAACAAGCCTTTACGTTCCATATCACCTGTCGCGAGCATGGCGGGCAAAGACATAATCATGACAGTCCAAGCATAAACCGTCATCATTAGACCCACATCAGAGCTTTGCATATCAAAACTTTGTCCGATATCGGTGAGTAACGCAACGGGTACAAATTCCGTGGTATTAAAAATAAAAGCGGCGCAAGCCATGATAACTACGCGCCAAAATTGAGTTTTTTCTGCTTTTTGGTAAAACGACATTATTTTAATTTCTCTTTAATTAATTCCTTAAGTTGATGACGGAAATTTTTATCAATATTTAACTTATATTGTAGTGCATAGCAGCTATCGAAAAAGCGAATAGGCAATGCCAGTTTTTTGTATTTTTCGTTAGTGGATCTTAAAGTTAAATTGATGTCACATTGTACATTATCTAAATCAATGGCTCCAGAACCTTCACCTAAAAGTGCGGTTGTTTTTAAGCTTATTTTATCCACTGTGAGTAAGTGATTTTCAAACAAAAGATGTGACTCAAGACGCTCGTAAGGGGTGTTCATATTTCTGCTGGCGGTTAAATCACTGTTGTAGTTAATGGGTAAATACTGTGCCGCCATATCTAATAAATTCAACCCTAAAATTTCCCCATTTTGAGCGTCGAAACTGAATTCTCCTTTGGTGAGTTCTGAATTGGTTAGCGCGAGTTGGATATTAAAATCAGCATTGCCTGTTAATGTATTAGGGAAATTTAGCAAGGCGATAAGTTGCGCCATTGGGAAATTTTTACCGGAAAAGTTGACCGCACTTTGTAGTTCTTTATGACTAAATTTAAAATTGGCTAAACAATTCTGGCAATCAGGTTGCAAATAGGCATTGACGGTTTTAACCGGTTTTGAAAAATCAACGTAGGTTTCAATATAGCCTAGCGGTTGTTGATTTAAACGGGCGTTGACAAATTGAATCAGATTCTTTCCTTGATGGTTCAGGTCAATATTTCCCTTGCTGAACGCAAATTGATATTGCGTGTTTGTGCCATAAAACGGTTTATCAAGAGAAAGAGTAATCGCACTTTCACCTTTAAACGCAATGTTTTGGTTAAAAATATTTTTAAGTGAAAAATCAGTAAAGCGACCATGAATATTGACATGGTTTAAGGCTTGTTCACTGAGTTTAAAATGAGTGATTTGGATTTCTTCTAAAATAGGGGTACCTGAAAACAGAGGGAAAAGTGCAAATTTAGCTTCAATGTTTTCAGCTGAAAGTTGATGATATTTCAAACCCGATAAATTTACCGTTGGTTGAGGTAGAAGGCTTAGTGAAAAATCATGTACTTGAATATCATATTGCGCTAAATGATCGGCAATGTTGTTTTTCAGTTGATTGAGTTGAATATAGAAAAAAGCGATGATCGCAAACAGCACGATCAAAAGGCTAATTGCGATCTTTTTCATTGATTAGTCCTCATTAATTCGGCTAGCTACCGCATTTTGCTGATGTTTATATTTGGCATCTTTACGGCTGGTGTAAGGGCGCGCTGCCGGGCCGCTTAACACTTCGAAACTCAATGCGCCAATCACCATATTTGGACGCAATGCTAAAGGTAATTTGCCAGAGTTGTAGAATTCCAACACAATTTTACCTTCCCAACCTGGATCAATACGATGAGCGGTAACATGCACCATTAAGCCTAAACGGGCAAGAGAGGAACGGCCATCTAACCAACCGATAATATTCGCAGGTAATTTCACTGACTCTAATGTGGTCGCTAGCGCCAACATACCCGGGTGCAAGAAGAAGGCTTCATCATCACCGATAATGATTTCGTCACTCATCACTGATTCAAGTTGAGCAGAGACTTCTTCTTTCGGGCCACTTAAATCAATATAAGGGGCAGAATGTTCACGAAATACGCGAAATGAATTGCCTAAACGCACATCAATAGTTGCACCATTGATTTTGTCGTTGTCAGGACGAGGCGTTAAAGAAATAATGCCATCATCTAGATAGCGTTCGATATCGGTATCGCAAAGACGCATGATTTTTCCTATTTTTGGTTTAATAAATGGAGAATTTGAGCTTTTAACATATTAATCGCAATACGGTTTTTACCACCACGAGGAATTACGATATCTGCATATTGTTTTGATGGCTCGATAAATTGCAAGAACATTGGACGAACGGTTGCGCGGTATTGGTCAATAACAGATTGTAATGAACGGCCACGTTCTTCCATATCACGTTGTAAACGGCGGATAAAACAAATGTCTAATGGCGTATCCACGAAGACAGAAATATCGGCTAATTGACGAACTCGCTCATCAGTGAGCAATAAGATCCCTTCTAAAATCACAATTTTTTTCGGGGTGAAGTGTTTGGTTTCACCTGTTCTAGTGTGATCAACATAACTATAGACAGGAATATCTACGGCAGTTCCGTTTTTTAAGTCTTTTAAATGTTGAATGAGTAAATCTCTGTCCATTGAACTTGGGTGGTCATAGTTGGTTTTTACTCGCTCACTCATCTCTAAATGGCTTTGATCTTTATAGTAGCTGTCTTCAGCAATAATCCCAATTTCTTGGTATCCTAACTCGTTGCAAAGTTCTTTATGAACAGTAGACGCAATGGAGCTTTTGCCTGAAGCGGATGCCCCCGTGATAGCGATGATAATACAAGATGAGTCTGACATAGAACGTCCTCAAAAACGGAAGGTAAAAATTACTGGGATTATAAAGAAAAATCAGTTTAAATTCACCTTTCTTTTTTATTTAAATTTTTTAAATTTGTGAAGTAGTTCAGGGGGAAAAGCAAGAGAGATCAAATTGTTACTGTGTCTGTGTAGAAAGAAGTA
>NZ_CALJRX010000133.1 GCF_937976265.1 uncultured Haemophilus sp. | reverse complement strand
AAGAGCCTGAGAAAAAAGACAACGATAAAAAAGACGCTTCTTCAAAAGGGAATGAGAAGAAAGATAATGGCAAGAAAGAAATCCCGCTTTACCATACGGTGAAAGCCGATCAAACTATCTATGCCATCTCTCGTGAATACAATGTACCGGTTAATCGTCTTTTAAAACTGAACCCAACATTGAAAAACGGCAAAGTCGTGACTGGGCAAAAAATCAAACTTAAAGAAAAATAAGGAATCCTATGGCAATCAAAATTCTTTCTCCACAGCTGGCTAACCAGATTGCCGCCGGTGAAGTGATCGAACGCCCTGCTTCTGTGGTGAAAGAATTGGTGGAAAACAGCCTTGATGCCGGTGCCAATAAAATTCATATTGATATTGAAAACGGCGGCGCCAGCCTGATTCGTATTCGAGATAATGGCAGTGGTATTCCTAAAGAAGAATTAAGCCTCGCACTCGCTCGACATGCGACCAGTAAAATTGCCGATCTTGATGATCTCGAAGCCATTTTAAGTTTAGGTTTCCGTGGTGAAGCCCTTGCCAGTATCAGCTCGGTTTCTCGCCTCACACTGACCTCTCGCACTGCAGAGCAAAATGAAGCATGGCAAGTCTATGCGCAAGGGCGAGAGATGGAAACCACAATTAAACCTGCGTCTCATCCAGTCGGCACGACAGTTGAAGTCGCGAATCTCTTTTTTAACACGCCTGCTCGTCGTAAATTCTTACGCACCGATAAAACGGAATTTGCTCATATTGATGAGGTCATTCGCCGCATTGCGTTAGCAAAATTCAATATTGCGTTTACGCTCACTCATAACGGCAAAATGATTCGACAATATCGTCCTGCGATGAATGAAGAACAACAACTAAAACGTGTTGCTGCCATTTGTGGCGATGATTTTGTTCAACATGCCTTACGCATTGACTGGAAACATGATGATTTGCATCTTTCCGGATGGGTGGCGACACCTGAATTTACACGTTCTCAAAATGATTTGAGCTATTGTTATATCAATGGGCGAATGGTGCGAGATAAAGTGATCACCCATGCGATTCGCCAAGCTTATGCAGAACATTTACATACTGAGCAATACCCAGCATTTGTACTGTTTATCGACCTCAATCCACATGATGTCGATGTCAACGTGCATCCAACAAAACACGAGGTGCGTTTCCATCAAGCTCGTTTAATTCATGACTTTATCTGCCAAGGCGTAACAAATGCGCTCAATGCCATTCCTCAAGCTGAATTGGATTTAGCGCCAGCGATAAATGAGGCAAGAGAGCCTTCTCCTTCGTATCAAACGTACTATGAAACAAAACCCAATCGTGCGGCGGCAGGGCAAAATATTTTCGCCTCGAATTATCATCAGCCTCGTGAAAAACAATCAGAAAATCGACCGCACTTTTCAAACCGTCGTGAATACGTTCCGTCATATGGTTATCGTGAACAACCTACAAAGGCGGAACAACGCTTATATGGTGAATTAGTACGTTCAACAGAAGCTTCTCAAGTTTTAACAACACCTGTCGTTGAACCACTCTCACAGACAAGTGAACCAGGCTATTTACGCGCATTGGCATTAATTGAAAATAAAGCATTGCTTTTACAACAAAATCAGCAGTTTTATTTGATGTCATTAGCTAAATTGCAAACCTTAAATTATGAATTAACCTTACAACAAGGTGAAATTTCACAACAGCCGTTGCTCATTCCGATTATTTTCCGCTTAGATGAAAAACAATTTGAACAATGGCAAAAACAAAAAGCTTTTTTCCAACAAAGTGGTTTTGAATTTATTGAAAATGAAGCTCAGTTACGCCTCACATTAAACAAAGTGCCTACGGTTTTACGTACACAAAATTTACAAAAATGTGTGGTGAGCCTACTTGCTGAACATGTAGAAAATATGCCTGATTTTCTGACCGCACTTTGTCAGACGCTAGAGATGAAACCGATTGAAGTGTTAGCGGATGCAGTCAGCTTATTAAGCGAAACGGAACGCTTACTGAATAAAGCTCATCAAGAAAAATTTAATACATTACTGAAACCGATTAACTGGCAGCCTTTTTTAACTGATTTGTAATATGACACAAAAAACTGACTCCAAACCAACCGCACTTTTTCTGATGGGACCGACGGCCTCAGGAAAAACAGATCTTGCTATTCAATTGCGTCAAAGCCTGCCAGTGGAAGTGATCAGTGTCGATTCTGCATTAATTTATAAAGGCATGGATATTGGTACGGCAAAGCCTTCTAAAGAAGAACTTGCCCTTGCTCCTCACCGCTTAATTGATATTTTAGATCCCGCTGAAAGTTATTCTGCGATGAATTTTCGTGACGATGCACTCAGAGAAATGGCTGATATTACCGCACAAGGTAAAATTCCGCTTTTGGTTGGCGGCACGATGTTGTATTACAAAGCATTGATTGAAGGACTTTCACCCCTTCCATCTGCTGATGAAAAGTTACGCTTAGAGATTGAAGAAAAAGCGCAAAAACTTGGCTGGCCTGCTCTTCATCAAGAATTACAAAAAATTGATCCTATTTCTGCTGAGCGTATCAATCCAAATGATTCACAGCGTATTAATCGTGCATTAGAAGTATTCTATTTAACGGGCAAATCATTAACGGAATTAACCGAACAAAAAGGCGAAGAATTGCCTTATCAATTTTTACAATTCGCTATTGCACCAGAAGATCGCGCGGTATTACATCAACGTATTGAACAACGTTTCCATAAAATGATCGAATTAGGCTTCCAAGAAGAAGTAGAAAAACTCTATCAACGAGAAGATCTCCATCCTGATTTGCCTTCTATCCGTTGTGTGGGCTATCGCCAAATGTGGGAATATTTACGAGGTGACTATGATCATGAAGAAATGGTCTTCCGCGGTATTTGTGCAACTCGACAATTAGCCAAACGACAAATCACCTGGCTACGCGGCTGGAAAACACCATTAAATTGGCTAGATAGTCTGCAACCGCAACAAGCCAAAGAAATCGTACTACGCAAGATTGACGAACATTTTAAGGGGTAAATTATGGCGCTTTCACTTCCGCTTTCGACTGAAAAACTCATTCAACTTGGCGAAGTGCTTTGCCAACATTTCCCTGAAATGAATCTTGATGAAATAACCCAACAAATCGAGCGAGACGCAATAGATTTCACGACACCAATCGGACAAATAAACTATGCCATCAGTCTGTCTGATTTCTTGGAAAAAGTCTTAAAAAAACAACCGCACTTTTTAGCCCAGTGGTGGCAAACACCGCCTCAATTTTCAGATTGTCAACATTATGCTAGCCGTTTAGCTGACCAACTCTCCACTATCCAAAACGAAGAACAGTTTTACAAAATACTACGAAATTTTCGTAATCAAGAAATGGCAAAACTTAGTTTCTGTCAAAGCTTGAATCTTGCCACCGTAGAAGAAATTTTTATTCGTCTTTCTCAACTTGCTGAAAGCCTTATCATTGGTGCGAGAGATTGGCTATATAAACAAGCTTGTGAAGAAATGGGCACGCCTTGTGATGAAAATGGCAACCCACAGCAACTCTATATTCTTGGCATGGGAAAATTAGGTGGTTTTGAGCTAAATTTCTCCTCTGATATTGATTTAATTTTTACCTATCCTTCACAAGGCGAAACTGTTGGAGCAAGACGGGCCGTTGATAACGCCAAATTTTTTACCCGTTTAGGACAACGTCTGATTAATGCATTAGATCAATTTACGCCAGATGGTTTTGTCTATCGTACGGATATGCGCCTTCGCCCTTTTGGCGACAGCGGTGCACTAGCCTTAAGTTTTTCTGCAATGGAGCAATATTACCAAGATCAAGGGCGTGACTGGGAACGCTATGCCATGATCAAAGGGCGTATTTTAGGCGCAGATGAGCAAGATCCCAATGTAAAAACCTTACAACAATTACTTCGTCCTTTTGTATATCGACGCTATATTGATTTTAGTGTGATTCAAGCGTTACGTGAAATGAAAGGTAAAATTGAGCGTGAAGTGCGTCGTCGTGGCTTAAAAGACAATATTAAATTAGGAGCAGGCGGGATTCGAGAAATCGAATTTATTGTGCAAGTTTTTCAGCTAATTCGTGGTGGACGTGAGATTAAGCTCCAACAACATGAATTGCTTAAACTTCTTCCTGAAATACGAGATCTCGGTTTAATTACGCCTCAGCAATATCATGAATTAAGAGAAGCTTATATCTTTCTACGACGTACTGAAAACGTGCTTCAAGCCATTGATGACCAACAAACGCAACTTCTGCCAACAGATGAAGAAAATCGCCTTAGATTAATGGTTGCTTGTCGAGAATACACTTATTTAGATGAGAACAATCAGGCTACGATAAAATCTTATCCAATTGAAAACTGGGATGATTTCTATCAAACGCTACAATCACACCAACAAAAAGTGCGGTCAGTTTTTGATGCATTAATTGGTGAAGAAAAAGATGAACGTAGCGATGACAATAATCATTGGATTGATTTTTTAGAAGGTGATATCGATGATATTGAACAAATGTTAGTCGATAATCACATTGATGAGGACGCGATTTCCGATATCTTAGATAAACTTATTCAATTTAAAGAGGGGCTTGCGCGCCGTGTTATTGGCGCTCGAGGTCGAGAAGTTTTAGCTCACTTATTGCCAAATATCTTCACCCAAATATTTGAGCAAAAAGATTACCGCACTTTATTGCCACGCATCCTCAATATTGTCGATAAAATTGCGAGTAGAACGACGTATTTGGAATTGCTCTTAGAAAATCCTCAAGCCATTGAGCAGCTTATTGAACTATGTTCGCACTCACAGATGATTGCCGAGCAAGTGGCTCGTTACCCTATTCTACTCGATGAATTATTAAATACTGAGGCACTACGTAATCCATTACCGTTCACACAGTACCCTGACGAATTAAAGCAATATATGCTGCGCTTACCGCAAGACGATGAAGAGCAATTCATTGACGGTTTACGCCAATTCAAGCAGTCCATTTTATTACGTGTTGCAGCTGCCGATATTCTCGGCGTATTGCCTGTTATGAAAGTGAGCGATCATCTCACTTATCTAGCTGAAGCAATTATTGATGCCGTCGTCAATTTTGCCTGGCAACAAGTCAGTCAACGATTTGGGGTCCCCGAACATCTCGTAGATAAAACTGAAAAAGGCTTTTTAGTTATCGGCTACGGCAAATTAGGCGGAATTGAACTCGGTTATAAATCTGATTTGGATTTAGTCTTTTTATACCAAGCGGTTGAAGGCCAAACCATTGGTGGGAAAAAATCCATTGATAGTAACCAATTCTATTTAAGATTGGCTCAAAAAATTGTCAGCATTTTTAGTATGAACACCAGTGCAGGCATACTTTACGATGTTGATATGCGATTACGTCCTTCAGGCGATGCCGGCTTATTAGGCTGTTCACTTCAAGCATTTGAAAACTATCAACTCAATGAGGCTTGGACATGGGAGAAACAAGCGCTTGTCCGTAGCCGTGCTATTTTTGGTGAAACTGAATTAAAAGCAGAATTTGAAAAAATTCGCTGTAATGTACTTTCCGCTCAAAGAGATATTAATCAGCTAAAAATTGAAGTAAGAGAAATGCGTGAAAAAATGTACGAACATTTATCTCACACAAAAGAAGGCTTTTTTAATATCAAAACAGATCGTGGCGGCATTACTGATATTGAATTTATTGCCCAGTATCTGATGCTTGCGAATGCCCCAGCTAATCCAATATTAACCAAATGGTCTGATAACGTCCGTATCTTTGATTCAATGGCTGAATATCACATTATTTCTCTAGAGGATTGCGAAAAGCTCAAATCCTGCTATGTCGCCTTACGTAATAAAATTCATCATTTAAACTTGTTAGGAAAGCCTACCATTGTTGATAATGTAGAATTTATCGAAGAAAGAGAATTTGTTTGTTCTTTTTGGAATAAGTTATTTTCTTAAAAGATTAAAGGAGCCTATCCCCAGATGTTTGGGGTAAACTCTTTTTTATATATTCTCTACGTAAAAACAGCCTAACTTTCTACCGCACTTATATTGTCAAAGTAATCTTTAACAAAACTCCATAAACAAAAACCCCAAGCCATTCAGCTCGGGGTTCTATATTCAGTACCTGGCGGTGTCCTACTCTCACATGGGGAAGCCCCACACTACCATCG
>NZ_CALJRX010000132.1 GCF_937976265.1 uncultured Haemophilus sp. | reverse complement strand
TCGTTGGATTAAGATTGCCAGAACGTATTCAAGCTCGTATGCAACAATAAAAAACGAAAGCAAAACAGACCGCACTTTTAGGTGCGGTTTGTTGTTTATACAAAAATAGTTTGAAGCGTGTCACAAATTTGTTAAAAATATGTTTCAATTTTTCCGGTTAAATGCTAATTAATAATCTCCCCTATCGTTTTGTAGGAGATTTATATGCAAACTCAACAAACCTTTCTCTCTAAATATAAAAGTCTCATTATTCTTGCCTTAGACTTTGTCTTCATGTTGGTGTTAATCAAAATACTGCCGTTTTCTGCTCAAGAGAATCGCGGGCTAGCCTTGCTGATTTTTATTGGTATTTTATGGTTAACGGAAGCCTTTAATATTACTGTGACATCCCTTATGGTGCCTGTTGTAGCCATAGGATTAGGCTTGATTAATACGCAAAAAGCCCTTGCACCATTCTCCACGCCAATTATTTATATGTTCTTTGGGGGATTTGTGGTGGCTGCGGTGCTGCAAATTCAGAATCTAGACAAGATTATTGCAAATTACATTATCCGTTTGGCCAAAGGGAACTTAAAGCTTTCTATTACCTACCTTTTCACCGTAACTACATTCCTTTCTATGTGGATTAACAACACCGCTGTGGCGGCGATGATGTTACCGCTCACGATGGGCATGTTAAAAGGTATCAATGCAGAGAAAAACCATCGATTGTACGCTTTTGTATTGTTAGGCATGGCATTTAGCGCCAGTATCGGTGGTATAGGTACCTTGGTGGGAAGTGCGCCGAATGCCATTTTGGCGTCTCAAATTCAAGTGACTTTCACGGAATGGTTAGGTTACGGTTTCCCAGTGATGGTATTGCTTGTACCTTCAATGATTTTTTCTTTATGGGTGATTTTACGTCCAGACTTTTCTGTGGATTTTAATCCATCACTTGAGAAAGTCAGCTTTAATCGAAAAAATATCATTACGTTACTGATCTTCATCGGTATGGCGATTATGTTACTTTTCAGTTCCCTCTTGAATCCGTGGATTAGTGCTTTCCTTGAATTACCGAAAAAAATCGAAAACTTTGATACGGTAATTGCGCTATGCGTTGTGATCTTTATTTGTGTTTCAGGTGTCGCGAGTTGGAAAGAAATTCAAGATCGTGTTGAATGGGGCGTGCTCGTTTTATTCGGTGGTGGTTTAACACTCAGTATCGTGATGAAAGATTCTGGCGCCAGTAAGATTATGGCGGATACTATCGTTCAGTTTGTGCAAACCAAACCACTTTGGGTACTTTGCTTTGTCATGACGGCATTTATTATTTTCTTAACGGAATTTACATCGAATACCGCCAGTGCTGCGTTGATTATGCCAATTGTGATTTCAGTGGCACAATCCATGAATTTACCGCCTATCGCTTTAGCCGCAATTATCGCTTGTGGGGCAAGTTGTGCATTTATGTTGCCAATCGCCACACCGCCTAATGCTATCGTGTTCGCAACAGGAAATGTGAAACAACTCGATATGGCCAAAGTCGGTTTGATTCTCAATCTATTCTGTATCGCCATCATCGGCAGCATGACTTATTTTGTTTGGTTGTAAATGTGGTTAAAACTGACCGCACTTTATTAGCCTATAAAAGTAAACCGCACGTTAAAGTGCGGTTTATTGTTTATCTCGAAATAACTTCTTTAGTGAAGGCCTCCATTGCAGCCTTACGCCACGGTGTTGAGAAGAAAATGGTATCTTCTAAGCCTGATTCACTATTTAGTGGACGAACACCGAATTCCTGACTTAATTTCTGTTGTACTTCAGGTGAGGTAATCCAATGAACGAAAACAAGTGATGCTGCAGGATTTGGAGCATTTTTTGCTACGGTTACAACATTACCACCGCCCGGCATACCAAATTTTGGTACATAGAATTTTAAACGGTCAGTAATTGCACCTTGTTTTTGCAAGCTGAACAAGTGATCTTGCCATGCGGGGACAATTACTAACTCACCGTCGTTTAAGCGGGTTAAACTATCAGCATTGGAGGCTGTACGGATTAGCGCATCTTTTTTACTGCTAAACCAATCCCAAGTTTTCTTCCAACTGGCGATTTGGGCTTCATCGATTTTATCGGTTCGATAGTCATAGTCACCGTTGATATACACTAAAGCGCGCTGAATAAATGCATTACCGGAACTGCCGCCGTTCGGGTCGGAATAACCAAATTTTTTCGGATTTTTATCAATGTAATTTTCCATATCGGCCCAGGACTGTGGCAACTCCTCTTCTTTAATCCGTAACGGATCATACGCCAAACCGGTTTGGTTACCCCAATAACCTACCGCCACATCACCTAATTCTACCCCTTGCAAATGATGGTTCAGTTTATCGAAATTCGGTAAATTGTTGAGTTTGACGAGAATGTCATTTTTCGCTACGTTGCCTAAACGGTCAGCATTTAACACAACCACGTCCATTTTGCCAGTTTCTAGATTTTTTTCAGCGATCAGTTTATTGATATTACCGTCCAAGGTGCCTTCAGGTACTTTGACTTTAATACCGTATTGATTTTCAAATTCTTTGACAAAATTACGGAATTGCGGCTGCAAATACCAAACGCTAACTGTCAATTTTCCTTCTTTTTTAGCGAGTTCTTCGATTTCACTCCAAGATTTACCACTTAAGTCTGTGGAAGCCGAGGCGAAAGTACTGACAGCCAAGGCGGCAGCGGTAAGACCAATGGATAGAAGTTTACGGATATTTTTTTGCATAAGATGCTCCTTGTGAAAATTATGCTTTTCCTGTGGATTGAGAGAGATAATTCCCTTTCAACAATTTTTCGATAATCATCATCAAAATAATGTTTGGTACCAACAAAATAATCGATACAACGGCCGCATTAGGACGAATAAAAGAATAACCGAGGAAAGAATATAAAATGGTTGGCACGGTAATAAAGTCTGGTGAGCCGATAACGAAAGCGATAGCAAATTCTTCAATACTTTTCACTAAACAGAAAATAATTGACGCTAAAAAACTGGGTTTTAACATCGGCATATACACGTCTTTGAAAACGGTAAATTTAGATGCACCTAAGTCACGGCTAGCATCAATAAGGTCTTGCGGTACAGAAGAAAAGCCCGCGGATAAAATCCGAATAGCATAAGGTAACGTGAGTACCACATGCCCAATAACAATGCCGATGAATGGATTATTAATATTTAAATCCAATAACATACGGCTAAAGAAGAGGGCAATAATCATGCCAGGAATAACTAATGGAATCAGAGTTAATAATTCTGCTAATTTTTTACCTCTAAATTCCATACGTCCAAATGCATAAGCTGTTGGGAGGGAGAGCAAAATAGTTATCAGTGACACTGTTGGAGCAATGGTATAGCTATTAAACATTGCTTCAGGTAAAGAGGTGGTTTCCCAAACGATTTTCCAACGCTCAAAAGATAATGATTGAGGGAAAATATCTGGATAACTCCACGGTTTAGCGGGATCTACCAATGACCATAAACCAGCCATTAAAAAGGGTAGGAACAACCAAATAAAATTAGCAAGAATAAAGAAAGTTAAGGAAATACGTGCGATTAATCGACCATTTTTCGTTGTGATTTGTACGGAACTACTCATTTGACTTCTCCACGTTTGACGGCTAATGGTTTAATTAATAATGACACTAGGATGGTGAAGAAGGCAGAGG
Organism: uncultured Haemophilus sp.; assembly: GCF_937976265.1. GTDB lineage: Bacteria > Pseudomonadota > Gammaproteobacteria > Enterobacterales > Pasteurellaceae > Haemophilus_D. The sequence continues at coordinate 567 of NZ_CALJRX010000132.1, read as the reverse complement.
TCAACATAATGGTTAATGCAATGACCGCACTTTGATTCCATTCTTCAAATTCATAGGCAGACATTTGCATTAAACGTGCTAAAGAATAGGTACTACGAGGACCCGCAATACTATAAAAGGCGAAATCACCGAGTGCGCCGATAAATATTAAAATAAGGGAAACTTGTACCGCACCTAAGGTTAGTGGGAAGATCACATAACGAAAACGTTGCCAAGGACTCGAACCTAAATTAGCTGCCGCATCTAATAAATCAGTTTTCAGTGAATTGACCGCTCCACCAATAAGAATTAAAGCAAAGGGAATGTTTTTCCACATTTGTAAAATCACTACCCCCCAGCCAAATTCATCATTTTGTAGGGTTTTCGGTTCGTCCCAAATACCTAAATAAACGAATACCTCGTTAATAATGCCGTGGTAAGAAATCATATTGACGAACAAGAAGGCTGCAACTAATCCCGGTACCAACATAGGCGCCCGCAAGATGGTTATAATTGTTACCTTGGCTGGTAATTTTTTACGTAACCACATGGCAATAGGATAAGCCACGATGATGGATAAAATCGCCC
>NZ_CALJRX010000131.1 GCF_937976265.1 uncultured Haemophilus sp. | reverse complement strand
ATCAAACCAAAACTTGATGAATTAACTAAAAAGTAAAATGAAAAAATTAACCCGATTTCTGACCGCACTTTTACTGACTTTCGCCCTTTTTGCTCACGCAGAAATGGTGGATACCTATGCGTTTAAAAACCAAGCCGATCGTACTCGTGCTGTTGAACTGGCAAAATCTTTACGTTGCCCACAATGTCAGAATCAGAACTTAGTTGAGTCCAATTCACCGATTGCTTATGACTTACGAATTGAAGTCTATAAAATGGTGGATGAAGGAAAAACGAATCAGCAAATTATCGACACGATGACAGCTCGTTTCGGTAATTTCGTGAACTATAAGCCACCTTTCCAATGGAATACAGCACTACTCTGGCTATTGCCTATTGTGTTATTAATTGGTGCTTTTGCGTTGATTTTATTTTCCACCAAAAAATCAGAAGACGAACCTAAACAACTCGAAAATCAACCTTATACTGCCCCTAAAGAAGAAAAAAGTGCGGTCAAATTTGAAACCAAATCCGCCATTTGGGTCTTTGCAATCTTATTGATTCTTCCTTTAAGTTATTACTTCTCCCTTGATCGTTTTGAGCGTGTTCAGCAAGGTGAAAAAGAAATGATTGAGCTTGCCAATAAAAAAACGGATACGCCAATGGTGCATCAAAAAGAAGATGTGGTACTCAAAATTCAAAACAAAATTCGAGCGGATGTGAATAACCCTGACCTTTGGATTCAGCTAGGTGATGCCTACATGCAAAATGATGAATTTGATCATGCGCTCATCGCCTATAGCAATGCAGAAAAAATTTCGGGCACAACACCCGCTATTTTAGGCTTAAAAGCGACCGCACTTTATTATCAAGCGGGCCAAACTATCACGCCTGAAATCCAACAAATAATGGATGAAGCCTTAAAACAGGATAAAAATGAAATTTCAGTCCTCACGTTATTAGCGACAGAAGCCTTTAAAAATCACGAAGCCGAAAAAGCAAAAGCTTATTGGCAGCAATTATTGGATTCTGGCAATTCTGCCGTGGATCGCCGTACTGTCATCCAACGAATCAAAATGATAGACTATTTTGAAAAAGGACAAACCTCACAATAAGCTATGTCTCATTATTCAGAAAATATCATTATTGGAGCCGGTGCTGCCGGCTTATTTTGTGCCGCCCAGTTAGGCAAACTTGGCAAACAAGTCACCATTTTTGATAACGGTAAAAAAATTGGTCGAAAAATTTTAATGTCTGGCGGTGGATTCTGTAATTTCACCAATATGGAAATCACATCTGACCGTTATATCAGCCAAAACAAACACTTCGTCAAATCCGCCTTAAAACGTTATACACAATGGGACTTCATTGCTTTAGTCGCTGAGTACGGCATCCCTTACCACGAAAAAGAATTAGGTCAGTTATTTTGTGATAACGGTGCAGAAGACATTGTGAAGATGCTCGGAGCCGAATGTGACAAATATGGTGTCAACATTCAACTACGAAGCGAAGTCAGTGATGTTGAAGCCGTTGAAAACAACCCTAGCGTACGGTTCAAATTAAAGGTAAATGCCGTTGAATGGCAATGTCAGAATTTGATTATTGCCACGGGCGGGCTCTCTATGCCTGGCTTGGGCGCCTCACCTTTTGGTTATCAAATTGCAGAACAGTTTGGATTAAATGTGATTCCTCCGCGTGCAAGCCTTGTGCCATTCACGTGGCGAGAAAGTGACAAATTCTACTCGGCACTCTCTGGTGTTTCATTAGATGTAGCGGCGACGAATCAGCACAAAACCTTTACTCATCAAATGCTGTTCACCCATCGTGGCTTATCAGGCCCTGCTATTTTACAAATCTCCAATTATTGGCAACCGGGTGAAAGCATCCATTTGGATTTATTGCCTTATAACAATATTCGTCATCACTTGGATGAAATGCGTCAATCTTCGCCAAAATTGCAATTAAAAACCGTATTAAGTCGCTTATTACCGAAGAAATTAGTCGAGCTTTGGTTAGAACAAGGCTTGATTCAAGATGAAGTGATCGCGAACTTAAGTAAAGTGCGGTTAGAAAATTTAGAGAATTTAATCCACAACTGGCAATTTATCCCTAATGGCACTGAGGGCTATCGAACGGCTGAAGTCACAATGGGTGGCGTTGATACTCATGAGATTTCATCCAAAACCATGGAGGCCACAAAGATTAAAGGTCTCTATTTTATCGGTGAAGTGCTGGATGTTGTCGGCTGGTTAGGTGGCTACAACTTCCA
>NZ_CALJRX010000130.1 GCF_937976265.1 uncultured Haemophilus sp. | reverse complement strand
GGTAAGCGGTCAAATTTCTCAATTTCAGGGAAACTCACATCCACCACCGAACTTTTACCGCCACGAATTTGGTTAATCATTTCTGGCAAACGATGTAAGGTTTGCGGACCAAATACGATATCCACATAAGGTGCACGATGACGAATATGCTCACCTTCTTGTGAAGCCACACAACCGCCCACACCAATCACTAGGTTTGGATTTTGTTTTTTTAATTCTTTCCAACGACCTAACTGATGGAATACTTTCTCTTGTGCTTTTTCACGGATAGAACAGGTGTTAAGAAGTAACACATCGGCTTCTTCTGGAATATCAGTTAATTCCAAACCATGTGTATTTAAGAGAAGATCGGCCATTTTTGATGAATCGTATTCATTCATCTGACAGCCCCATGTTTTAATATGTAATTTTTGCGTCATATTGCTTAAAAATAAAGATTAGTTAAAAGATAAAATCGGTCGGCTATTGTACAGATTTGTGGGAATTCTGGCTAGTGTAAAATGGACTTTTACCCATTTCGGTATAGAAAAAGTGCGGTTAAAATCACCTGAATTTTAACCGCACTTTGTTTAGTATCCTTCTTCCTCCATATTTGGTAAGAATGTTTTTTGTTTGATTCGTTTCACTCTCGTTTCAATTCGCCCATCTGGATGTAGCTCAATTTCACGCCAACCAGGTTGTAAGGTATCTAAAACAAAATGATTGCTGTCCGGCTTAAATTGAATACAAGTCGCTGGTGTTGCCATGGTTTGATAACCTTGCCAATAGCCATCGACTTCTTGATGAATATGACCGTATAAAATCCCTTTTACATTGTTGAATTGAGCCAGAACCTCTGAGAATTCATGCGCATTACGTAAGTTATGCTGATCAAGCCACGCTGAATTTGTTGGCAATAGATGGTGATGTAAGACCACTAAACTATGGCGTGCTGGATTTTCGGCTAATTTGGTTTTTAACCAATCTAGCTGATAAGTACTCAATTCGCCATGAGGCACACCAGATACTTGGCTATCTAACAAAATCACTTGCCAATGTTTGCCAAGAAGTAAATGTTTTGATGCGTTAATAGGCGATTGGCTTAAATGCTCGACCATTTTAGGTTGAAAATCATGGTTACCCGGAAGCCAAAATACTGACTTATTTAACGGTTTAACCATTTCAACAAATCGTAGATAGCCTTCGTCGCTACTATCTTGTACCAAATCCCCCGTCGCAAGCACGACATCATAATTAAAAGACTCTGCCTGAATTTCTTTTAACACCTGAGAAAAACTTTCGTGCGTGTTGATACCTAATAACTCTTTGCTTGTATCCTTAAACAAATGAGGATCGGTGATTTGTAATAATTTGACGATATCATTCGCGGGTTCGCATTCAAATGTATTGCTCATGTGACTCCTATTGCCAGCGTTGCTGCAATTGGGCGTAATTTAATTGAAGCCATTGCAAGCCCATTACTGCAATGCCATTATCAATTTTGCCATCACACATCCATTGATAGGCTTGCTCACGTTTCACCACATGAACACGGATGTCTTCATTCTCTTCAGCTAAACCATGAAGTCCCTTTGCTTGTGAGCTATCTACTCGACCGACAAACAAATGAATACGTTCTACGACGCCGCCCGGACTATCCCACACACTTAAACAATGAGTAAGATCTTGAACGGACACGCCTGCTTCCTCTTCACTTTCACGCAAAGCGACTTCTTCAGGTTGTTCCCCCTCTTCTACCATGCCGGCAATCAATTCTAATAACCAAGGGGAACGAGCTGATTCAGGTTGATATGCACCAATACGTACTTGCTCCACTAAAACCACCGCATCTTCTTCCGGATCGTAAGCAATTACGGCAGAAGCGGCACCTTTGACTAATAATTCACGTGTCACAACGCCACTTTCGCCACCGGCAAAAAGCTTATGTTTAAACTGTACTTTCTTAAGTGTAAAAAAACCTTTATAAACAGTTTCTTCATTAAGAACTTCAATATCATGCTGACTAAACTGTTGAATTTCTGACATCATTACTCTCCTAGTATCGAGGTCGCATCATACTCCCATAAAAAAATAAAAAAAACTGAACCCGCTGTTTTTTTGTTGAAACTTTGAAGCCGGTCACAAAAAAAGAAAACCTATGATGATTTCTTATTCATCATAGGTTTACATTAAGAATTTATTTGAATTAACAAACGCGACTGGTTATTTCCCCGTCAGCGACCTTCGTTTTAATCGTATCGCCTGTTTTGACTTGTTTCACACTCACAATAGCATGTCCTTTGACATCTTCTGCGATGGAATATCCTCGCGCTAACACTTTCAATGGGCTTAATCCATCTAACTTGCCACACAATGTCGCCAATTTATTTTGACGTTCCGTAACTTGACGATTCGCCCCTAAATTTAACCGCACTTGTAACTGAGCTAAATATTGGGATTGTTTTTGCAATCGATAAGGCAACGGATTTTGTTTTAAGCGCGCTGAAAGTGCGGTCAATTTTTGCTGCGTTTTATCCATTTGACGCTGCATCGCTAACAAGAGACGATGATGTAATTGCGCCGTTCTGGCTTTCTGCATCAATAATTGATTTTGCGGATGTTGATTTTGCAGGCGCAAACGTAACTGTTGCAAACGTTGTTGTTGATGGCTAAAAATACGATCTAACGCCATCTCCAAGCGCTGTTGTTTATAGGCTAACTGTTGAAGTAATTCCTGCTGATTGCGACTCACCAGCTCCGCCGCAGCAGACGGTGTCGGCGCACGTAAATCAGCCACAAAATCGGCAATGGTAACATCCGTTTCATGACCTACCGCGCTGATAATCGGTAAATTAGAACGAAAAATCGCACGTGCCACTTCTTCTTCATTAAAGCACCAAAGATCTTCTAAAGAACCACCACCACGACCGACAATCAATACATCCACTTCTTGACGCGCATTAGCGAGTTCAATCATTTGGACGATTTCAGCCGTTGCTTCTTTGCCTTGCACTGCCGTTGGATAAATCACCACTTTTAAACTGGGATCTCGGCGAGCCAAAATATGCAGAATATCTTGTAAAGCTGCGCCAGTCGAAGAGGTCACAATCCCCACCGCTTTAGCAAAGTCCGGCAAGCTTTTCTTCAAGTGTTGTGCAAACAATCCTTCTGCCGCCAATTTCATTTTGAGCGCTTCAAATTGCTGTTGCAACAATCCTTCGCCAGCAGGGTGCATGGATTCAATAATCAGCTGATAATCACCGCGAGGCTCATATAAACTGACATTCGCCCGCACCAAGACTTGCATACCGTTTTGCGGACGAAATCCCACTCGCAAATTTTTCATACGGAACATCGCGCCGCGAACTTGGGCATTTTCATCTTTCAACGTTAAATACCAATGCCCAGACACAGGTTGAGTGAAATTAGAAATCTCCCCTGTCAGCCAAATCTGTGAAAAATTCCCTTCCAACATTTGGCGGGCTGCGCTGTTAAGCTGGGAAACGGAGTAAATGTTTTCAGACATTATTCAATCAACACCCAACCATCATCTAGCCAGTTACAAATCGAATCGAGCAATAATTCCATTGTACTTTCAGGATCTTCTGTATCATTCACTAAGTTGTTTAAGAATCCCCAATCTAGTGCTTCCCCATTAGAAAGACGTTTCAACACTTCCGCTTCAATAACATTCACTTCATCCAACCATTCGCCATTAGCATAAATGCGGAGCGGATTTTCGGTGTAAAGCAATTTGCAGTTATTGTCCTGCATTAATACACCTTGTTCCTCTTCTAAAATTGACCGCACTTCGTCAGGATCGGACATTTCATCCGATACCAACATTTCATAACGACGTGAGCTCACTGTACTGGCTACTGCTTGTTTAAACAAGGCATCAAAGGCTTCAGACTCTGCCAATTTCGCTAAGAATTGTTTTTTCATTGCCTGAATATTTTCATCCGCCAATTTGCCTGTACGCTGCTCTGATTGCGTTAAGCGTAATGGTAATTGGAATTCACTTAAATTCAATTCAGGATCTTGATGACAAAACGCTTTATTCACGTTATCGAAAATGTCCGCTAAATTCGGGTAACGCAAACCAAAAGAAAAGGTCAAACAATCATCTTCAGCCACACCATAATGCGACATACGAGCCGGAATATAAAGAATATCGCCCGGATTCATCACCTCATCAATCACCAATTCGCCCATATCATCAAAAATACGAATCGGCTGATTCGGTTTAAATTCTGTAGAAGAATCACACCATTTGCCTAACTGCCAACGACGATGTCCATAGCCTTGCACCAAGAACACATCATATTC
>NZ_CALJRX010000129.1 GCF_937976265.1 uncultured Haemophilus sp. | reverse complement strand
TATGCGCATGGCACTCGAATTGTTACCTTATATGGCGGGCAACGTTATGACATCCAACTTCGTGCATTAAAACAAGGCGCACAAGTGGTTGTGGGTACACCAGGTCGTATTCTTGACCATATTCGCCGTGGCACATTAAATCTTTCTGAACTTCGTTTTATTGTATTAGATGAAGCAGATGAAATGCTACGTATGGGTTTCATTGATGATGTAGAAACCATCATGGCAGAATTACCAGAAAATCACCAAACTGCGTTATTCTCTGCAACAATGCCTGAACCGATCCGTCGTATTACGAAACGTTTTATGAATGATCCAAAAGAAGTGAAGATCAAAGTTAATAACGAAAATGCCCCAGATATCGACCAAAGTTGTTGGTATGTGCACGGCGTGCGTAAAAATGAAGCCCTTCTTCGTTTCTTAGAAGTGGAAGATTTTGATGCAGCGATTATCTTTGCTCGCACTAAAACCGGTACTTTAGACATTACAGAACTACTTGAAAAAAATGGTTTCCGTTCTGCCGCACTTAATGGTGATATGACACAACAATTGCGCGAGCAAACACTCGATCGCTTACGTAACGGCAGTTTAGATATTGTTGTGGCAACCGATGTGGCCGCACGCGGTATTGATATTGAACGAATCAGTCTTGTGGTGAACTATGATATCCCACTTGATGCAGAGTCTTATATTCACCGTATCGGCCGTACTGGTCGTGCAGGTCGTTCTGGTCGTGCATTGTTATTCGTTGAACCACGTGAACGTCGTTTACTTCGTAATATCGAACACTTAATGAAAAAACCAATCAATGAAGTTGAATTACCAAATCATGAAGTGTTACAAGCCTGTCGTCGTAAAAAATTCCAAGACAAGATTACCAAGCAATTGGAACATCACGATCTGGAAATGTATCGCAGCTTATTGGAAGATTTATTCACCGCAGATCAGGATCAAGAAGATATTGCTGCGGCGATGTTGATGTTGCTTCAAGGCAAACAAAAACTCATTCTTCCACCTGATCCACCAATGGATAAACGTCGTCGTGATCGCGGTGATCGTCGTGAAAACCCACGTTCAGCTGAACGTCGTGGTGAGCGTAAAGGCTATGGCAACCCACAACCGATGGATTTATATCGTATCGAAGTAGGTCGCGCAGATGGTGTAGAAGTGCGTCATATCGTAGGCGCTATCGCAAATGAAGGTGATATTAACAGCCGTTACATTGGCCATATCAAACTTTATGATGACTACTCTACCGTTGAATTACCACAAGGCATGCCGAAAGAATTGCTTCAACAATTCGGTAAAACTCGCGTTTTAAATAAACAAATGCAAATGAGCTTTATGGGCGCAACACAATCAGACAGCGGACGTGGTGGTAACGATTTTGGTGGAAAAGGTCGTCGTGATGGTCGTCGCAATGATCGTGGAGAGCGTGGTCAAGATCGCTTCCGTGGTGAGCGTAATGGTGAACGTCGTCAGCGTAAATTTAACGATAAAAACGACCGCACTTTTAATGAACGTGGTCGCCGAGATCGCCAACGTTAATCCTTATTTAACAGCCCCTTGAAGTAAAAGGGGCTTTTTTATTGTCTTAATTCTCGTTACAATCGTCTCTTATCTCAATTAATAAGGTTTATCTATTGAAAGGTCTATTTTTACGTATTATTGCTGCCTTTGCATTATTACTTTGGGCAGTGGATATGGTGTTCCCTTGGCAAAAAATTATGCAATCGGAGCAAAACCCTTACACCGCGATCAAAAATCGCGGTAGCCTTATTGTCGGCACCATTAACAATCCCATTTACTATTTTATTGGGAATGAGGGCGAATCTGGCTTGGAATACGAATTAGCAAAAAACTTTGCTGATTATTTAGGGGTTCGCTTACAAATTAAAACCTTAGAAAATAACGATCAACTTTTTAACGAATTAGAGAACAACAATATTGATATCGCCGCTGCGAATCTTTTGTTCCAGCCTCAACGTGCAGAAAAATTTCAGTTAGGGCCCTCTTATACTTCCGCCTCTTGGCAGCTGGTGTATAAAAAAGGGGAAAATCGCCCGAAAGATTTGGCTCAAGTACAGCAAGAAATTATTATTTCTGCGGGAGAAGACTTAGAAAAATTACTATCTCAAGCACAGAAAAAACTCCCTGCACTCAAATGGCAGAATAACAAGCAATTGACCCAAGAAGAATTACTGATTCAAGTGGCAGAAGGGAAAATTCCTTATACCATTGCAAACAGTATTGATGTGGCGGCAGTACAACAAATTCGTCCTAACTTAGCCATTGCATTTGACTTAACGGATGAAATGACCGTGCATTGGTATCTCTCCAATAAATCCTATAATGAATTGCAAGCAGGTTTGTTGGATTTTATGAATAATGCCATTGAAACAGGATTAATTGATCGTATTGAGGAAAAATATTTCCGTCATATTACCGCCTTTGACTATGTGGATACTCAGGCTTATTTAGAGGCAGTTGAAAAAATTCTCCCTCAATATCAACCGCTCTTTGAAAAATACAAAGGGAATTTAGACTGGCGATTATTAGCCGCAGTGGCCTATCAAGAATCACATTGGGACCCTTATGCCACCTCTCCAACAGGTGTACGCGGGATGATGATGCTCACCAAAGATACCGCTGTACGTATGAATATTAATAACCGCACAGATGCAGAACAAAGTATTAAAGCGGGATCGGAATATCTGCATTGGCTACTCGACCAAATGCCTGATAGTATTCCAGAAGAGGATCGAATTTGGTATTCTTTAGCGGCATACAATATGGGATTAGGGCATATTTTAGACGCACGTCGCTTAACCAAAAAATTAGGGGGTAATCCTGATAACTGGTTAGATGTAAAAAATAATCTTCAACTATTATCAGAAAAGCGTCATTATTCTAACTTAAAATATGGCTATGCTCGCGGTTATGAAGCTTATCAATATGTCGAGAATATCCGCCGTTATATGAACAGTATTGTGAATTATCATCGCGTTCAAGAAAACCAAGCGACTGCAACAGAGTAAGTGCGGTTAGAAAAAGCAACGTTTTTATTGAACTCAAAGAAAACAAGGAGAAAAAGATGTTAAAAAGAAAAACTTTTTTAAAGAAAAAAGCATCAAGAGATATCTCTGCTTCACGTAACTTGCGTTTACGACGCTTAAAACACCGTAAAGCAAAACAATTTCAGCGTCACGCTTTGCAATTAGTGATTCAAGATATCTAAAAAAGGGTGAACATCATGTTCACCCTTTTACTATTTGTTAATCGATATTATATTTTACCAGCATTATTGCTTAATACCACCGAATGCACCACGAGACTGATCTGCTTCATTCGTAAATAAGCCTGTCATTTCTTGTGCATTTTCACCAAAGAAACCACCTTGGGTTTTAATACCATTCGCATTTCCGGCAAAACTGTTACCAGAGATCTTACCGCCAAAGTTCATTCCTGGTAAGGCATTTGTTTTTCCTGCAATATTGATATCAATCACTTTTTTATCAAAATCGGCTGTTGCTGTCATTTCGCTTAGCTCACTATAATTTTGCTCACCATCTTTCTTGTAAACCGCGCCACCTTTATATTCCACTTGACCAGCAGTTGGAATTTGCGCTACTGCAGTTGGCAAACCTTGTGCAAAGAAATATCGATTACCTGTTAATGTGTCATAATAAGCACCAAATGCACTAGATTTAAAATTACTATTGCTTAAAATTGTTTGGCGTTCTTTACGAAGATTATATTGATCATCGTATGGCTCAAAGCTCTCGGGATCCATATCTCCTGCTCTTCTTAAAATATTGATATCCACTAAACGACCATTTTCATCAGTGATCGTCAGATCACGGATATCTCGAGCTTGTGGGCGGGAAGCATCATTTTTCTCTCCAACTAGCACTCCACCTGAAATATAATCTGTCATTTCACCACTAGTCCCACCAAAAATTTTATCGCCTAATGAAACTTTAGATTTTTCATCTGCAAGTAATTTTTCGAGTTCTTTTAACTTTGTCTCAGTATCTGAAGATGATGTATATGTGTACGATCCCAATGTTCCAGTTGAGCTACTTTGGCTAGTTGATGGTTTAGAACTTTTAGTTGTCGTTTCTGACTTCTTAGATAACTCAGCTATTTTTTGATTCAAATCGCTTTCGAGTTGGCGAATTTGCTCTGAATTATCTGTACCGCCTTTCGAGCTAGAAGAACAAGCACTTAATGCCATAACACAAGAAAGAGCAATGATTGAAAGTTTAATTTTACTCATAGGAGAATCCTTATTGTTCATGTTTTATAAATAGATGCACATAATTTACAGAAAATGAAAATAATTTGCAATAGCATTGTCAAATTTCTTTAACTTTTGTAAAATTCACTCCAAAGTTTATAAATCAAATTAAATTTTAGGTGAATATATGGCTCTTAAATTTCCTCTTTCCTTAGGTGCAATTTGTGTAGCGGTAGCCTTACAAGCTTACGCAGAAGAACAAACAACATTAGATACCATCACGGTAACCGATACTGAAATCAAAGCGAGTCAAATTAAAAAAACTCGTAAAGTCATTCAAGAAGAATTGGTGGCTGATAATTATGACTTAGTGCGTTATGCAACTGATGTAGGCATCAGTGATAATGGTCGTCGCAATAAAGGCTTTGCAATGAGAGGCGTAGAAGGCAACCGCGTTGGTATTAGTGTTGATGGGGTTAATTTACCTGAATCTGAAGAAAACTCACTTTATGCTCGCTATGGTAACTTCAATAGCTCACGATTAAGTATTGACCCTGAATTAGTGCAAGGCATTGACATTATGCGAGGTTCAGACTCGTTCAATGCAGGAAGTGGATCTCTGGGTGGTTCAGTAAACTATCGCACCCTTGGTGC
>NZ_CALJRX010000128.1 GCF_937976265.1 uncultured Haemophilus sp. | reverse complement strand
CTCACTTGAAGATACCATTTGAGAAATTGTTGGTGGCATAGTAGATACTTGAGTTACTAACCCAATATCTTGTAGGGTTACCCAATTTGCATAAGTTAATTTTTTTGATTCAGGGATTGAATCTATTCTAAAAATAATATCTGCATCATTAAAAGAAATGCTGACGGCTTTTAAAAATAGTTCTGCGTCCTCTTGAGTTAAATTTTTAAGAGTATCTAATGTTCTAGGAGAAAAAGTACCTTTGTTTTTTATTTCACCAGCTAAAATCTTTCCCCATAAAGTATGTGCATGTTGATTAGAAAAGCGAGAGGCTTTTTCTTGCCAATCTTGTAGCCAATCAGCTTCTGGCATTGAATGTTTACTAGAATTTAAATCTTCCGATTTAAATTCTTTAACACCTTCAACAAGAGAATACATAATATTTTGTTGTTTTCTTAGCTGTTCTATTTGGCTATTTAAATCAGCTAGATCGGCAATGATTTGATTACGTTCAGTTCTTTCTACAGTAAAACCTAGTTTTTCACGTAGCTTTTCTGCATTGTATTCAGCGTAAACTTTAGCCTCTTCCAATTCAATTAATTCTTCTTTTTTTAATTGAATCTCCGTTCTGCCTTTTTCCAATAACAACTTCTTATTATTAGATAATCCAAATTCAACAAGCTTTTTTCCAATCCATATGGCAATTTCATTCATTATTTTGAACCGTGTTTTATTAAATCTTACAAGCGCCACCTGCACAGCCATCATCTAAATCTTCTTGGCTGTCTTCAGCACCATCACGGGTGTTTTGATAGTAAAGGGTTTTTAAGCCGTATTTGTAAGCGGTTAAAAGATCTTTTAACAACACTTTCATTGGCACTTTACCGTCTTCAAAACGTTTTGGATCGTAGTTGGTATTTGCAGAGATCGCTTGATCCACGAATTTTTGCATAATGCCGACTAAGTGTAAGTAACCATCATTGCTTGGAATATCCCAAAGCAACTCATAGTTATCACTTAAGTTTTCATAATCCGGTACAACTTGTCTTAAGATACCATCTTTTGATGCCTTAATACTCACATGACCACGAGGAGGTTCGATACCATTTGTTGCATTAGAAATCTGTGAAGAAGTTTCTGACGGCATTAATGCGGTCAAGGTTGAGTTACGTAAACCAAACTCTTTGATTTCGTGACGTAACGTTTCCCAATCATAATGCAATGGTTCTTGCGTTAAGCTATCGATATCTTTCTTATAGGTATCGATTGGTAAAATACCTTTCGCGTAATTGGTTTCATTGAAGTACTCACACGCACCTAATTCTTTCGCTAAGTTCATGGAGGCTTTCAATAGATAGTATTGAATGGCTTCAAACGTACGGTGAGTTAAATCGTTCGCTGAACCATCAGAATAACGTACACCATTTTTCGCTAAATAATACGCATAGTTAATCACACCGATACCAAGTGAACGACGACCTAATGAAGAACGTTTCGCCGCAGGAACAGGGTAGTCTTGGTAATCAAGTAATGCATCTAATGCACGTACTGCAAGATCGGCTAGGTTCTCTAACTCATCTAAATTATCTAATTTACCCAAGTTAAATGCAGAAAGCGTACAAAGCGCAATTTCACCATTTTCATCATGGAAATGTTGTAATGGTTTAGTTGGTAATGCAATTTCTAAACATAAGTTAGATTGACGCACCGGTGCAACAAGCGGATCAAACGGTGAGTGAGTATTACAGTGATCCACGTTTTGGATATAAATACGACCGGTTGATGCACGTTCTTGCATTAATAAAGAGAATAACTCAACGGCTTTTACAGAACGTTTGCGGATATTTGGATCCTGTTCGTATTTCACGTAAAGTTCTTCAAATTTATCTTGATCAGCAAAGAAAGCTTCATAAAGTCCAGGTACATCTGAAGGGCTAAATAAAGTAATATCCGCGCCTTTGATTAAGCGTTGATACATTAATTTGTTTAACTGTACGCCGTAGTCCATGTGACGAACACGGTTATCTTCCACACCACGGTTATTTTTCAATACTAATAGGCTTTCAACTTCTAAGTGCCAAATCGGGTAGTAAACTGTCGCTGCACCACCACGTACGCCACCTTGTGAACAAGATTTGACGGCACTTTGGAAGTGTTTATAGAATGGAATACAGCCAGTGTGGAATGCTTCACCACCACGAATAGGGCTACCCAATGCACGAATTGCACCTGCATTTATCCCGATACCTGCACGTTGTGAAACGTATTTCACGATTGCTGCAGAGGTAGCATTGATAGAATCTAAGCTATCACCACATTCAATCAATACACAAGAGCTGAATTGACGCGTAGGCGTACGAACCCCCGCCATGATTGGCGTTGGTAAGGAAATTTTAAAGGTTGAGGTCGCATCGTAGAAACGACGAATATAATCCAAACGGGTTTCTTGTGGATATTTTGAGAATAAGCTCGCTGCAACTAATAAATAAAGGAATTGCGCAGATTCATAGATCTCACCGGTTACACGGTTTTGAACTAAGTATTTCCCTTCTAATTGTTTTACTGCCGCATAAGAAAAGGTCATATCACGCCAGTGATCAATAAACCCATCCATTTCATCCCATTCTTCACGAGTATAGTCGGCTAAAAGTGCAGGATCATATTTGCCCATACGCACTAATTTTTTCACATGATCGTATAAACGAGGCGGATCAAAATGGCCATACGCTTTTTTGCGTAAATGGAAAACTGCAAGACGTGCAGCAAGATATTGATAATCCGGGGTATCTTTGCTGATTAGATCTGCTGCTGCTTTAATAATGGTCTCATGAATATCGGAGGTACGAATACCTTCATAGAATTGAATATGAGAACGCAATTCAACTTGAGAAACAGACACGTTTTCCAAGCCTTCAGCCGCCCAAGTAATCACACGGTGAATTTTGTCTAAATTGATTTGTTCAAGCGTACCATCGCGCTTTGTAACCATTAATCCTTTGTTCATGGAAGATAAACCTGCTAGAGAGATGATTTAAAAAAACACAAGATATAGTGTTATGAAAAATAACGATGCACAAGATAGAGTGTTTTAGAATTGAATTCAAGCAGTAAATTTTTTACTTACATTATTGACAAAAGATAAGTCATTTAAAATAAATAACTTTTTTTTCGAAGTGATGTTTTTTTAGGCAGGATCTTTTTTTGTAAATCTTTGTAAAGAAAAAGTGCGGTCAAAAACGAGATGATTTTTTACCGCACTTTAAGAGTTAAAAAATTAATTAATTCAAATATTTAAATACTTTGATAACTTTTTGAACACCGCTAACTTTACTTGCAATTTCTGCCGCTGAGTCACCTTGTGATTGAGTGACGTTTCCGAGTAAGAATACTTCACCATTTTCGGTAATCACTTTCACATCTGTTGCTTTTACATTATCGCTAACGAAGAGTTTTGATTTAATTTGTGTCGTAATCCAACTGTCTTTTGTAATTTGTCCAAAAGTAATTTTTGGCCCAACACGTAATTCATTGTATACGTCGTTTACACCTTCTACGCCTTTTGCAAGACTGGTTGCGGTTTCTTTTACACTTTCACTCGGTACTTGACCAATTAATAATACACGACCGCTGTAAGAAACAGCATGTACACGACCTTCCGATTGAATTTGTGCATCTTTATCTAATGCATTTTCAACTTTTATTTCTAGAGTTTCATCATCGACTTGCGTCCCTATTGTACGAGGATCTGTTGCAACTTTAGCACCTACAGCCGCACCACCAAGCACAGCAGCTACACAGCCTTGTAACATAATCGATATACCAAGTACGAAGACGAGTTTTTTAAATGGGGTTAATTTCATCATTAATCTCCTTTTTATAAATGAGTTAATTAATTAGTCAATTAATTTTAGCAATAGTTTGGTTGGAAAATCCTTTAATGTCAAGCTCTTGGGAAAAGTGTGCTATCAACAAGTTCACAAAGTGCGTTAATCACGAATAAATGATTTTCTAAAATACGTGTTTCTTTAGTGGCAGGAATGGAGATTTCTAAATCTGTTTCAGCCAATACACCTTGAATAGCATCGTTATTTGAACCCGTTAAAGCAATCACCTGAATTTCTTTATTAACGGCATTGGAAATCGTATTTAGCACGGCTTTTTCTGTTCCAAGCGGAGCAAAGGCGATCAATAAGTCACCGGGCTTCGCGATAGCGTTAAATTGATGTTGATAAAGTTGATCGGTTGGTTGATCAAAAACCAGTGAAGAACCGACCGCACTTTCAAGGCTAAGCAGTACAGAAGGCAGGCTAGGGCGCTCAAAATCGTAGCGATTAAGCAGATTTGATACTAAGAATTGCGCATTAGCATAAGAGCGAGCGACGCCACAAGCAATCACTTTATGACCACTTAACAAACATTGCATGACCATTTGTGTGGCAGTTGCAATATTTTCTGATAGTAGGCTAGAAGCAGAAATTTGAATCTGAATACTTTCGCTGTAAATATCTTTAACTTTTTGTAACATGATCGGAAAAGGTTAATCGAGAAAATTAGGAATCCATTGGATATCACTGGCCGTTTTACCAAAGGCGATAAGATCAAAACGACAATCTGCATCTTCGAGGCTTAGGTCGCGTTGGGCAAGCCACAAATTTGCGGCATTTAGCCATTTTTGTTGCTTTTGCCAATCCACACTTTCAACAGCGGATCCAAATGTTGAGCTGGATCGTTGACGTACCTCAACAAAAACGATCGTTTGACCATCTTGCATAATAAGATCCAATTCACCGCATTTGAAATATTGATTCGCCGCGATAAATTTGAGGCCTTTGGCTTCTAAGAAAAGGCGGGCTTGATGTTCAAAGCCCGCCCCTTGTTGACGTTTTAATGAAAACATGAATTAGTTTGCAACCGGCACCACGTTACTATCTTGTACTTGGTACCAAGTCATATCACGCTCCACATTACAGTTTGGACCTGCGCTAAGCTGACCGGTTAAACCGCTTAGTGTGTAGCCTGGCACTTGGCGTAATTCATTAAAGTGGTTGATGAGCAACCAAGCATCAGCACCCATTGCATATAAACGCATTAATTGGAATTCACCACCGGTTGAGCCAGCCACTTTTTGATATTGTGAAGAATCGCTTTGTTTAAAGAATGGAATATCACTAAATTGGACGCCATTCATTTTAGCATAGTATTCTGGTGTATTACTTGCCGCATTAGAACGAGAGCTTGCATAAATACGGACATTCGGATTGCTGGTATCTAAATAACCTTTAATTTCAGCTAATTCATCTGGTGATGACACAACATAAAGTCCGACTGTATCTTGTGGAGCACCTTGGAAGAAGTAGGTAATATCAGCCGGTAAGTTATAGTAGCGAATATTCGCATCTGTACCCGCTAAGCGTTGCCAACGTACGTTGAACGCATTACCCACACGTTGTCCTAAATCATTTTGTGGCATGGCAACGATTGGGTTACGAATACCATCTTTCCACATTTTGTTTGCTGCAGATTCTGCTTCATCTTCAGGTGATAAACCGTAATAACACATTTGGTTAATTGCACGTGCATTTGGTGTTGCATTTAAGGCTAACACATCCATACCTTGCACTTCTGCAGGGTTTGAAATAATGGCATCTACATTTTGTTTGAGCAATGGTCCTACTAACGCTTTAATACCTGAAGCTTTTGCTTGTGCAATAATCTCATTAATTGGAGTCGTAGAGGAGTCAAATACTTGTACTGGAATAGTTGAATCGCCTTTTGCTTCATTAAAACCTGATTGAATGGTTGAGCCTAAAATTTGACCATCACCACTTAAAGGTAAGACTAAACCAATTTGTGCCACATTAGTTTGTTGGAAATTCAACATACTTTGTAATTCTTTTGGGAATAAGATTGCAGCTGCATGATTTGGATAAGCCGATTTCCAACTTTGTAACGCTTGGCTTAATTGCACTGGCTGACGAATGTTATCGTTATATGCTTTGATTAATGTGAGCCAGCCACCTAATGCAACACTGCCTTCATCTGATGCATTATTAATCACTCCCGTATTAGCTGAACGCAATAAAGCCCAAGTTTTATCTACGTTATCTTGACGGCGTTGTACATCCGTTAAGTTTTCATCCATTTTGATGCGTGCTTTCACCGCTTCAATCACGTCTTTACGATTTTCTGCAGTTTGAGCAAAAGTTTCGTAATAACGAGATTTTTGTGATGGACTTAATTTCGTGAGATCAAGCGCACGTAATTTACTTTCAGCCATCTCATTAGCGCCTTTCGCCGCAGCGATACGCGCTTCGACTAAAGTACGGTCTAATTGTTGCGCTTCGTTTAAGTCAACCAATTCATTTAATAACTCTTCGGCTTGGGGTACTTTATTTTCAGTAATTAATACACGTGCGGCTAAGAGTTTGTAAGTTTGTTGATCTTCTTTATCTTGTGCTTGTCCTAATTTGTTCATATAAAATTCAGAACTTGCATTGGCATCACGTTGTAATGTTTGGGTAAAGCTGCTACCAAATAAGTTAGAACAACCTGCTAACGCAACAGACAATAAAATCGGCATTAAACGTTTTTTAAAACGACCGCCTTGTAATAGAATAGACATATTCGCTCCATAATGAATAAATCAATAATGGTCGATCTTACTTATCTCACAATGTAAAAGCAAACAAAAATGAATGATTTAACCGGAATTTTATATATTGTCGCCACGCCAATCGGGAATTTACAAGATATTACACAACGTGCTTTAGAGACCTTTTCACAAGTGGATTTAATTGCTGCGGAAGACACGCGCCACAGTGGTTTATTGCTCAGTCATTATGGTATCAAAAAGCCTTTTTTCGCCTTGCATGATCACAATGAACAAGAAAAAGCCCACGTATTGGTAGAAAAGTTAAAACAAGGCATCAATATTGCATTAATTTCTGATGCGGGAACCCCCTTAATTAGCGATCCGGGTTTTCATTTAGTGCGTCAATGTCGTGAGGCAGGGATTAAAGTGGTGCCATTACCGGGCGCTTGTGCCGCGATTACTGCATTATGTGCATCGGGAATTGCGTCTGACCGTTTTTGCTTTGAAGGTTTTTTACCTGCGAAAACCAAGGCACGTAAAGATAAGTTAGAAAACGTCGCAGAAGAAGACCGCACTTTAATCTTCTATGAATCAACTCACCGCATTTTAGATACCCTTGCCGATATGCAAGAGGTATTAGGTGGCGAACGCTATGTTGTACTTGCCCGTGAAATGACGAAAACGTGGGAAACCATTGCAGGGGATAAATTAAGTGATCTTCGTCAATGGTTAAGTGAAGATCCGAATCGCACAAAAGGTGAAATGGTATTAATTGTAGAAGGCAAACCCAAATCGGAAGATACCGAAGAATTTTCACCACAAGCCATTAAAGCACTCACTTTGATTGCCAAAGAACTCCCTTTAAAAAAGGCTGCGGCGATTGTGGCAGAACTTTATGGTTATAAGAAAAATGCCTTATACCAATTTGGATTGGATAATTTAGATTAGTCAAAAAACTATCTCCCTCTTTAGCAAAGAGGGGCGAGGGGAGATTTGGCAGAATTAATTTTTATAAATTTCGGAGAACAAATGTTAAAACAGGTTTCAGATACCTTACTTGCACCAAGCAATTTATCGCATCAATCATTGCTTAATATTTTTGATGTGATGTCGCATCGTCATATTGATTATGCGGATCTTTATTTTCAATTAAGCCAAGATGAAAGCTGGGTATTAGAAGACAGTATTATTAAAGAAGGTGGCTTTCATATTGATCGCGGTGTTGGTGTACGCGCCGTTTCTGGAGAGAAAACAGGCTTTGCGTATTCCGATCAAATTAACTTAGCGTCATTACAACAATGTGCAGAGGCCGTAAAAGGTATTGCACAAATTAAAGAAGGCAATTTAATTTCGCCTCAAGCATTTAATGCGGTGAATGCGGTTCAGCGTTATGTGGCGATTAATCCGTTAGAAAGTTTAAGCAAAGAGAAAAAGATCGAGTTATTACACTTAGTAGATCGTACAGCGCGATCTGAAGATCCTCGCGTTACACATGTTTCTGCAGCATTAAGCTCGATTTATGAAGAAGTATTAGTGGTCGCAACAGATGGCACACTTGCCGCAGATATTCGCCCGCTTGTGCGTTTATCTATTTCTGTTCTTGTTGAAGAAGATGGCAAACGTGAGCGTGGTAGCTGCGGTTCAGGTGGACGCTTTGGCTTAGATTGGTTCTTTGACGTGGTAAATGGGGACATTCGTGCCGTTAATTTTGCAAAAGAGGCAGTTCGTCAAGCCCTTGTGAATTTAAGTGCGGTCGCTGCGCCAGCAGGATTAATGCCAGTAGTATTAGGGGCTGGTTGGCCTGGCGTATTGCTTCATGAAGCAGTGGGGCATGGTTTAGAAGGGGATTTCAACCGCAAAGAAAGCTCTTTATTTACAGGAAAAATTGGTGAGTTAGTGACGTCGCCATTATGTACAATTGTGGATGACGGCACATTACAAAATCGCCGAGGTTCTTTAACCATTGATGATGAAGGTGTACCAAGTCAGTGTAACGTTTTAATCAAAGACGGGATTTTGCAAGGCTATATGCAAGATAAACTTAATGCGCGATTAATGGGTGTGAAACCAACAGGGAATGGTCGCCGTGAGTCTTATGCGCATTTGCCAATGCCACGAATGACGAATACCTATATGTTGGCAGGTCAAAGCAAATTTGAAGATTTAGTGGCTTCAGTAGATCGCGGTATTTATGCACCGCACTTCGGTGGTGGGCAAGTGGATATTACCTCAGGTAAATTTGTGTTCTCGACATCTGAAGCTTATCTTATTGAAAAAGGCAAAATCACTAAACCGGTTAAAGGGGCTACATTAATTGGCAGTGGTATCGATGTGATGCAAAAAGTCTCTATGGTTGCAGATAAAACAGACTTAGATCTTGGTATTGGTGTATGCGGCAAAGATGGCCAAAGCGTGCCGGTCGGCGTTGGTCAGCCAGCCTTGAAAATAGATGAAATTACCGTTGGTGGAACCAATTAAACATAAGCCCGATAATCATATCGGGCTTTTTATTTCCTTTGAATCTAAGTGCGGTCAGTTTTTCATCTATTTTTGATTAGTCAGTTTCGGATGAATAATCATTGCGTTAGGCTAAAAGTTAAACACCCTACGCGTTTATCTCGATTCTTTTATGATCCCTATCACAATATCTTGTAAAACCAGTTAAAAAAATTCCCCAAATAACCTTAATAAGTGATACATTTATCGTCGCATGACTTTTTGTCATTTAAGAGACAGGGACAGGCGTGAGTTTGTCTGAAATTTCATCAACCAGAGGGAAACATTTATGTTAATTGGTGTACCTAGAGAACTGCTTGAGAGCGAAAATCGTGTGGCGGCGACGCCAAAAACGGTGCAGCAGATCTTAAAACTGGGCTTTGACGTCATCGTAGAACACGATGCGGGATTCAAAGCAAGTTTTGAAGACCAAGCATTTATCGACGCCGGCGCAAAAATTGGCTCAAGTTCAGAAGTGTGGCATTCGGATGTGATTTTTAAAGTGAATCCACCAACGGATGCAGAAATTGATCAAATGAAGGAAGGTGCAACACTTGTGAGCTTCATTTGGCGCGCACAAAATCCGGATTTAATGAAAAAACTCACGTCGAAAAAAATTAATGTATTAGCGATGGATTCTGTGCCACGTATTTCCCGTGCGCAAGCGCTTGATGCATTAAGCTCTATGGCGAATATTTCTGGTTATCGTGCGGTGATTGAAGCCGCTCATGAATTTGGTAGTTTCTTCACTGGACAAATTACGGCGGCAGGTAAAGTACCACCGGCAAAAGTGTTAGTCATTGGTGCAGGTGTTGCAGGTCTTGCCGCGATTGGTGCAGCCAATAGCCTTGGTGCGATTGTACGTGCTTTTGACTCTCGTCCTGAAGTAAAAGAACAAGTACAAAGTATGGGCGCGTCTTTCTTAGAAATTGATTTCAAAGAAGAAGGCGGTAGTGGCGATGGTTACGCGAAAGTGATGTCAGAAGAATTTAACCGTCGCGCGATGGAGCTTTATGCGGAACAAGCGAAAGAAGTGGATATCATTATTACCACAGCAGCGATTCCGGGTAAACCAGCCCCACGCTTAATCACAAAAGAAATGGTTGATTCCATGAAACCAGGTTCTGTGGTGGTGGACTTAGCGGCTGCAACAGGCGGTAACTGTGCTTACACTGAAGCAGGTAAAATCGTAACCACTGAAAACCAAGTGAAAATCATTGGTTACACCGATTTCCCAAGTCGTTTACCAACACAATCTTCCCAACTTTACGGTACAAACTTAGTTAATTTATTAAAACTACTTTGTAAAGAAAAAGACGGCAAGATCAATATCGATTTTGACGATGTGGTATTACGCGGTGTGACTGTGGTACGTGATGGTGAAGAAATTCCACCAGCGCAAATCCAAGTGTCAGCACAACCAAAACAAGAAGCGAAAGCGGCACAAAGTGCGGTTAAAAAAGAGGAAGAAAAACCGGCTGATCCTCGCATCAAATACGGTGTGATGGCGGGTGTAGGTGTGTTATTCCTCTGGCTTGCATCTGTGGCGCCAGCGGCATTCCTTTCTCACTTCACCGTATTCGTATTGGCTTGTGTAGTTGGTTACTACGTGGTTTGGAACGTCAGCCACGCTTTACACACCCCACTTATGGCGGTAACCAATGCGATTTCAGGTATCATCATTGTGGGTGCATTACTGCAAATTAGACAACCAACAGGCAACTTCTTTATTGATGCATTAGCCTTTGTGGCAATCTTGGTGGCAAGCATCAACATCTTTGGTGGTTTCCGTGTAACTCAACGTATGTTGGCGATGTTTAGAAAAGGTTAAGGAGAAGACGATGTCTGAAGGTTTAGTACAAGCAGCCTATATTATCGCTGCATTACTTTTCATTATGAGCTTAGCCGGTCTTTCTAAACATGAAACGGCAAAAGCCGGTTGTTGGTATGGTATTGTCGGTATGACAATTGCCCTTGTTGCAACCATTTTCGGCCCACAATCTGAAGGCACATTATGGATCATCATTGCGATGATTATCGGTGGCGTGATTGGTATTCAACGCGCATTAAAAGTTGAAATGACTGAAATGCCTGAACTCGTTGCGATCCTTCATAGCTTTGTAGGTTTAGCAGCTGTGCTCGTAGGCTTTAACAGCTACGGTTTAACACACGAAACTGATCCTGTGTTAATGAATATCCATAACGTTGAAGTATTCTTAGGGATCTTCATCGGTGCGGTAACATTCACGGGTTCTATCGTGGCATTCGGTAAATTAAGCGGCAAAATCAATTCAAAAGCATTAATGTTGCCACATCGCCATAAATTAAATTTAGCGGCATTAGTGGTTTCAGCTTTCTTGATGGTGGCATTCTTAAACAACCCAGATAATATCTTCCCAGTGTTACTCATGACCGCGATTGCTCTTGCATTCGGCTGGCACTTAGTGGCATCTATCGGTGGTGCGGATATGCCGGTTGTGGTTTCAATGCTTAACTCTTATTCTGGTTGGGCAGCGGCTGCAGCAGGTTTCATGTTAAGCAATGACTTGCTTATCGTCACCGGTGCATTAGTGGGTTCTTCTGGTGCGATTCTTTCTTACATTATGTGTAAAGCAATGAACCGCTCATTCATCAGCGTTATCGCAGGTGGTTTTGGTAATGATGTTCAAGTGTCTTCTGATGAAGAACAAGGCGAACACCGTGAAACAACCGCAGAAGAAGTGGCTGAATTGCTCAAAAATGCAAGCTCTGTGATCATCACGCCAGGATATGGTATGGCGGTAGCGCAAGCACAATATCCAGTTGCGGAAATTACAGCAAAATTGCGTGAGCGTGGTATTAACGTGCGTTTCGGTATTCACCCTGTTGCAGGTCGTTTACCGGGTCATATGAACGTACTTTTAGCAGAAGCGAAAGTGCCTTATGACATCGTGCTTGAAATGGATGAAATCAATGATGATTTCGCGGATACCGATGTGGTATTGGTTATCGGTGCAAACGATACCGTAAACCCAGCTGCAATGGAAGATCCAAACAGCCCAATCGCCGGTATGCCAGTGTTAGAAGTATGGAAAGCTCAAAACGTTATCGTATTCAAACGCTCGATGGCGGTGGGATATGCAGGCGTTCAAAACCCATTATTCTTCAAAGAAAACACTCAAATGCTCTTTGGTGATGCAAAAGAACGTGTTGATGACATTCTTACTGCATTAAACAAATAAGCAAAAAACTGAAGTAAAATTGACCGCACTTTGAGAGATTAAAGTGCGGTTTTTTTTACATTAACGTTGAATCAAATAGCGTAATTTGGTGCCATCTTGTTCTACGCTTAATAGAGTGTAACCGTGGTTTTTAGTATCAACAGGAATGTTGTTGATAGATTGAGCACAGTCACTTAATAGCTCTAAAATTTCGCCTTTTTGTAATTGAGGCATGGTTTCGAGCATCACGATCGCTGGATACGGGCAAGGTTCACCTAGTGTATCTAACGTGTAGTCTGGGGTGATGTCTTTTGGATCTTTATCTAATTTTTGAACAACAGTAAATGCCATAATAATGTCCTCTTTTTTTGAATGAATTCGTTAATATTTAATTAGCAGCCACAAGCTTGTGGATTTGCTGCCGCAATTTTTGCTTTGGCTTTTTTCAGGAAGTGGCGTTCCCACCAAACGACAGCGATTAAGCAAAGAATAAGCAAGCCATAATTCACTAATAAACCGCCAACAGGGCCAAAGGATTTCAATAAGTTAAGTTTTTCGTAATCTAACGCAAGCACAGGGGCAAGATCGTCCCATGCGTAGGCTAAATAGGTTGAGCCAACAACATTACCCACGCCTACCCACATAAAGTGAACTTGACCTTCCATTGAACGGTACATCCAACCGGTTTCACATCCGCCTGCTAATACAATACCAAAACCGAATAATAAACCACCGATAATGGCATTTGGGCCTGCCCACATGATTTTAGCTGGCACACCTAATTGAATGTAGCTGAATACGCCAAGCGTACCCACGATAATACCGAAGATAATCGCTTTTGCCATATAAGCGCGACCCGTTACCCATAAATCACGGAAGGCAGAAGTAAAGCAAATTTGAGCACGTTCAATTAATAAGCCAAAAGCTAACCCACAAAGCATCGCAAAACCCAGTTTAATGGAGTTTGTCATCACATAAAGTGAAGCAATCAGGTAAGCAAAAAAGATTATCATACCAATCCAAAAACGACGACTCGCTTGTTTCGGGTCACTTTCTTGTAATTTTGCCGCGCCTTTTTTCAATTCTAATTTCACGCGGAACATCGGAAGTAAGGTGACTTTTACCCCTGCATAAGTACCTACGGCAGTGGCAATAGTAAAGAACCAGGCGTGAACCGAAAATTGTGGAATACCGGTGAAGAGAGAGGCAAGGTTACAGCCCATTGCTAAACGTGCACCGAAACCGGCTAATGCACCACCAATGAGGGCTTGAACAATACGACGTTTGTGCGGTTGATTACGCCATTTCACGTTGTTTGCCCAAAGTGCAGCAGAAATACATCCCGCGAACATACCTAAAATCATCACGCCATCAATACGGGTGAAGATCGTGCCTTGCATGCCGATAATTTTATAATAGCTCCAGTCGGACACATCGACGCCTAGCGCTTGCAAAGCGTGACCACCCCAACGGGTAAATTCCCCCGTAACCGCCCAATAAGTGCCAGTTACCCCAAAGTAATAAGCTGAAATGAGCCCCGCAGCAATAACTGCCGCGACAGGATTCCAGTATTTGATCAGATAATTTTGTTTAAATTGCTGCAAAATCTCTTTCATGAGTGAGTAAATCCTTAAAATGAAATGATGATTTGCAAGTGCGGTATAAAATGAAGAGATTTTTGAAGTGTCTGCCATTTTCCTATACACAAAACTTGCGATATAAGACAAAGGAATTGTCGAGCAAGATAATAGCATTTGTTTTTGGGTAATGCACGAGGGGAGGGATAATTATTTGTGGGTAATTTTAAGTTTTAAGATGAGAGAATGAAGTCAATCTATAACACTTATTTTTTCCTCAATATCAATTTTTCAATTAAAAAGACGAAGAATAGGGTAATAAGCATCGTAAGTCCACCAGCTAGAATAGCTAATAAACAAATTACCCAAGCAGATTTGTTCATATTAAGGAAAGCAAAGAAATAGAAACCAAATAGTAGGGAAAATGCACACCATAATCCCCAGCTTAATTTGGAATATTTATTGAATAGAAATTCAAATAACCCTTCAAAAAATAAACGGAAAAAACATTCAAAGATAATATTACCCATATGTTGGTTGTTTCAATGCTAAGTCATAATAATGGTTTGTTTAGACAAACTTTCTGCCTGCCTAAATGTTAAGAGAAAACTTAAACGGGCAATTTCATTTCTCGGACACGCATGGTTAATCCATCGATTAACAATAAACGTCCACATAAATTTGAGCCGATTTTTAACCGCACTTTGATGGCTTCTAAGGCTTGAATTGAACCGACAACACCCACAATTGGCGCCAGTACGCCCGCCTCTACACAACTTAAAACATTTTGTCCAAAGAGTTGGCTAAGTTGGCGATAGGTTGGGGTATTGGGTTCATAAGTAAAGACGGAAACCTGTCCTTCTAAACGAATTGCCGCACCAGAAACAAGCGGGATCTTCGCTTGTTCGCACCCACGATCGAGCGCATTACGAATATCCACGTTATCGGTACAATCTAATATCACATCAAAGTGCGGTATGATTTCCGCGAGTTTTTCTTCGGAAAGTTGTGCATTGATGGTTTCAATTTCGACGTGTGGATTAATCTGTTGTAACGCGATTTTTGCCGATTCCACTTTAGGCATATTTAATCGGCTATCGGTATGTAATACCTGACGTTGCAAATTAGAAAGCGATACGGTGTCGAAATCCAACAAGGTTAAATGACCCACGCCAGCGGCGGCAAGATATTGACTTGCCGCACAGCCTAAACCGCCCAGACCGACAATTAACATTCGGCTGTCTTTCAGCTTTTCTTGCCCGTCAAAATCAACCGCTTTTAAGATGATTTGGCGGTTATAGCGCAGTTCTTCTTCGTAGCTTAATTCAGCCATTATTGCCCCAATAGGTGATTAAACGGTTCAATGGTGACGATTTCGCCCGCCGCGACATTACCACGATCTTTTTCAAGTCGAATAAAGCAGTTACTTTTCACAAAAGAACTGAATAAATGGGAACCTTGGAAACCCACTGGTTGCACTTCAAGTTGACCATTTTCATTAATTTGATAGAAACCGCGTTGGAAATCTAAACGTCCTGGTGCTTTTTTCAAATTGGTTTGAGCAATCGCTTGAAAGTGCGGTTGTTTTTTCGGGTGTTTTTTACCGCTTAATTTGGCGATAGCCGGTTGAACTAATTGATAGAATGTCACTAATGCAGAAACGGGATTGCCGGGTAAACCGCAGAACCAAGCATTTTCTAATTTACCGAAAGCAAATGGCTTGCCGGGTTTCATCGCAATTTTCCAGAAATTCACTTGGCCCACTTTTTCTAACACGGTTTTCGTGAAGTCAGCTTCACCCACCGAAACCCCGCCACTCGTGATGACAAGATCTGCCTGAGCTTGTGCTTTCACAAAAGCCGCTTCAAATTCAGCTTGGTTATCCGGCAGAATACCGAAGTCGAGCACGTCACAATTTAATTTTTCTAGCATTAATTTGACGGTGAAACGGTTGGTATCGTAAATTTGCCCAGCTTGTAACGGTTGGCCGACAGGGACTAATTCATCGCCGGTTGAAAGCACGGCCACTTTTAATCGTGGGAAAGCTTTCACTTCAGCGATGCCTAATGATGCAAGTAAAGGTAAAGAAACGGCATTTAACTCATCCCCTTGATGTAATACCACATCACCTTTTTTCACATCTTCACCAATGCGGCGAATATTCTGATTGGCTTTAGGCAAGGCAGAAAAGGTAACAGAACCATCTTCATTGACAGTGACATCTTCTTGCATAACCACTGCATCAGCACCTTCAGGAATCATCGCACCTGTCATAATTCTGACCGCACTTTGTGCGACCCATTCCCCTTGAAACGGATTACCCGCAAAGGATTTTCCTGCGACAGAAAGCGTCATAGATTGCTGTAAATCGGCTAAACGAATTGCATAACCATCCATCGCGGAGTTATCAAAAGAAGGCACGTTAATTGGAGAAATCACATCTTCCGCACAGACACGATTTGCGGCTTCAGTTAAAGCCAGTGTTTCAGTTTTTGTTGGGAAGGGAAGTTGGTTGAGCATTTGCGCCAAGGCATCTTCAAGTGGCAACATAATCAATCCTTTGGGTTGAGCGAAATAAAAGTGGATATATTGTAGCCCGAAATACAATATGAAGGAAATTAATAAATTAGGGTGATTTTTCGCATTTTACGAATAATTCATCTTTTGCTAGAATGGCGCATTATTTTTTTATAAATGGAACGTGAATGAACGCGATTTCACCTGATGCGGAAAGTGTCCGCCGAGCCTTGGTAGCCAAAGGCATCGAAACACCAATGATTGATCCGACTCAATGTAAAGATGAGCGCCGTGCGGCGATTGCTTCGCATATGCGTGAAGTGATGAAATTGATTGGGTTAGATCTACGTGATGATAGCTTAGAAGAAACGCCAAATCGCTTAGCCAAAATGTTTATTGATGAAATTTTCAGTGGAATGGACTACGCCAATTTCCCGAAAATGACGAAAATCAAAAACCAAATGAAAGTGAGCGAAATGGTGCAAGTGAATGACATCACCTTGACCAGTACTTGTGAACATCATTTTGTGACGATTGATGGTAATGTTGCCGTCGCGTATTACCCAAAAGATTGGGTGATTGGCTTGTCTAAAATCAATCGCATTGTGGCGTTTTTTGCGCAACGTCCACAAGTGCAAGAGCGTTTAACCGAACAGCTTTTAACGGCATTTCAAACCATTTTAGAAACCGATGATGTGGCAGTTTATGTGAAAGCGACACATTTCTGTGTGAAAGCGCGTGGGGTAAAAGATACCCATAGTTATACCGTGACATCAGCCTATGGCGGGGTCTTTTTAGAAGATCGCGAAACCCGCAAAGAATTTCTCTCTTCCATTCAGAAGTAATGAGCAGAAGCACCGAATACTCGGTGCTTTCTGTTTACTAATTGTACGGATATAAGTTAAGATCAGCCTCTTCAGTTTTATTGAGGATTTTTATGACGAAAGCAAATTCAAAACTTTTTCTTGTCTTATTACTTGGTGTCCTTTCAGCCTTTGGTCCGTTTGTGGTGGATCTTTATTTACCTTCACTGCCGCAACTCGCGAGCTTTTTTGAAACAAGTGCCTCAATGACACAACTTACGCTCACCACCGCCATGATTGGTCTAGCGGTGGGGCAGTTACTTCTCGGGCCTCTTAGTGACAAATTTGGGCGAAAAATTCCGCTTATTATCTCATTGGTGATTTATATTATCAGCACGGTCTTAATTGTTTATTCGCCTAATATTGAAGCGATGATTGTCTTGCGTGTGATTCAAGGGCTTTCTTCAGCAGGAAGTGTAGTTATTTCTCGTGCAGTCGTAACGGATCTTTATCGCGGACGTGAAATGACGCGTTTCTTTGGTTTATTAATGACAATTAACGGACTTGCCCCAATTATTTCACCAATCTTTGGTAGTTTATTGTTGGAATACATCAGTTGGAAAGGCGTATTTGTTTTCCTTGCATTGATTGGTGTGATAGTTTTACTTTTCTGCTTCCGTTTAAAAGAAAGCTTAAGCATCGAAAATCGCTTACAAGGTTCAATATTTTCCACCTTTTTGACGTTTGGTGTGATTATCAAAAATCGCTTATTTATGAGCTATGTAGGAATTCAAAGTTTCTTGCTTGGTTCCATGTTCGCCTATATTGCGGCTTCGCCATTTATTTTTCAAAGTTTCTATGGGTTGAGTGCATTTGTCTTTAGTTTATGTTTTGGTGTGAATGGCGCAGCGTTAGTTATCGGGTCAAATGTTGGTGGTAAATTGGCAAATCGTAAGGCATTGGCTATTGGCGTATTTGCTTTTGTGGTTGCTGCACTTTATACCATTGCTGTTTTAATTATTCAGCCACACTGGTTATTTGTTGAAATCGGTTTCTTTGCTATGTTGTTATTTATGGGCATTACTTTTCCGGCTATTTCTTCTTTAGCCATGGAAAGTGAACGCCAATATGCAGGTAGTGCATCTGCTTTATTAGGTTTTGCTCCATTCTTTTTAGGTGGCGTGGTTTCACCATTAGTCGGAATCGGTAATATTTTCTATTCAACGGCTTTGGTAATTTTAACTTGTAGTGTATTAGCTTTAGTTATTTATTGGATGATTCGTCATAAAATTCCAAATTCAGCTGAGTAGTGAAAAGTGCGGTCATTTTTGACGGTGTTTTTGAGAAAGAAAAAGGCGAACCTCAATTGGTTCGCCTTTTGTTATTTTAGCATTAGTTTCGAATACTTAATTTCTCAAATTCATCGAAGAATGTTGGGAACGTTTTAGCCGTACATTTTGGATCTAAAATGGTTACCGGTGTATCCGATAACGCAATCAACGCAAAGCACATTGCCATACGGTGATCGTTATAGGTCTCAATTTCAGCATGTTTAAATTGAGAAAGAGCAAGCGGTTGAATGCGAATAAAATCTTCACCTTCTTCAACTTCTGCCCCGACTTTTCGTAACTCGGCAGCCATCGCTGAAAGGCGATCAGTTTCTTTCACACGCCAGTTATAAATGTTGCGAATAACGGTTTCACCCTTTGCAAATAAGGCGGTTGTCGCTATTGTCATGGCTGCATCAGGAATGTGGTTCATATCCATATCAATGCCATGGAGTTCCGCTTGTTCTGCTTGAATAAAATCTTCACCCCAAGTGATTTTGGCTCCCATTTTTTCTAGCACATCAGCAAATAGGCGGTCGCCTTGAATGGAATGCTTGCCAATTCCTGTCACTTTTACGTTGCCTTTAATCGCGGCAGCAGCAAGGAAATAAGAAGCAGATGAAGCATCACCTTCTACCATGTATTTACCTGGTGACAAATAGGATTGGTTACCTTTCACCTTAAATACTTGATAATGTTGATTTTCAACCGAAACACCAAAATCTTTCATCATCGCGAGGGTAATATCAATATAAGGTTTTGAGACTAAATCACCCACAATATGGATATCTAAATCGCCTTCAGCAAGAGGGGCAGCCATTAAAAGTGCGGTCAAAAATTGAGAAGAAATTGAGCCATCAATTTTAACTACGCCACCTTTAATCCCTTGATTGCGAATCGCAAGCGGTGGGTAGCCGTCATTTTCTAAATAACGAACATTAGCGCCCGCTTGAAGAAGTGCATCAACCAAATGTTTGATTGGGCGTTCTTTCATACGAGGCTCACCAGTCAAAATGACTTCACCTTCTGTGTTGCCTTTTAAACAAAGCGCCGCAGTTAAAGGGCGCATGGCTGTGCCAGCATTGCCGAGAAACAGTGATAAGCCATTTTCAACCTGAAACGCGCCACCCAAGCCTTCAACTTCACAGCAAGTTTTGTCTTCAGAAAGCTGGTAATTTACACCTAAAGCTTTAAGGGCGTTTAGCATATGACGAATGTCATCACTGTCTAACAAGTTAGTGACCGTTGTGGTGCCTCTAGCTAATGCGGCTAATAATAATGCACGGTTTGATAAACTTTTCGAGCCAGGTAAGTTGATCTCACCTGCAATGCGAGAAATTGGCTCTAAAGTGATTGCTTTCATTACAAGACCACCGTTTTATTTTTATACACAAAAATACGATCATGTAAGGCAAGATCAAGCGCACGGCTTAATACTGTTTTTTCCACATCACGGCCTGCACGCATCATGGCATCGGCAGAGTAAGTGTGATCCACATTAATCACATTTTGCATAATGATCGGACCTTGATCTAATTCATTATTAATAAAGTGAGCCGTTGCACCAATGATTTTTACGCCACGTTCATAGGCTTGTTGATAAGGTTTTGCCCCAATAAATGCGGGTAAGAATGAATGGTGAATATTAATCACACGATTTGGATAACGCGCTACGAATTCTGGATTTAATACACGCATATATTTCGCTAAAACAATATAATCAGGTGCATATTCATCAATTTTTTCAGCAAGCAATTTATCGTGTTCCACACGAGTGAGACCTTCATGACTGACACAATGGAATGGAATATCAAAGCGTTCAACTAATTCGCGTAAATTATCGTGATTTCCAATTACTGCCGCAATTTCTACGTTTAACGCACCGTAGTAATTTTTCATTAAAATATCACCTAAGCAATGGGCTTCTTTGGTCACTAAAATCACGATACGTTTACGTTTTGCACTGATTAGGCGACAGTTTGTCCCTTTCGGCAAACTATAATCTAAATCAGCTAGCAAGGTTTCTTCATTAAAAATCCCTTCTAATTCTGTACGCATAAAGAAATGCTTCGTTTCAAAATCAACAAACTCATTATTGTGAAGGATATTTAATTGGTGTTTGTAACAAATATTGGTGATTTTGGCGATTAAGCCTTTATCATCGGGACAGTCGGTCAGTAATATTTTCTTTTCTAACATAATGAATATTTTGCAAAGTAAATAAAAAAAGAGAACCCATAAAAATGGGTTCTACATTGTTAATATGAAATTAGATTTCGAAAGAAGCTAAAGAGGCACCTT
This sequence comes from uncultured Haemophilus sp., assembly GCF_937976265.1. Lineage (GTDB taxonomy): Bacteria > Pseudomonadota > Gammaproteobacteria > Enterobacterales > Pasteurellaceae > Haemophilus_D. The sequence continues at coordinate 1,982 of NZ_CALJRX010000128.1, read as the reverse complement.
TATCTAAGGCCTTTTGAATCACACGAGGTGTGCGGCCTTGACCAGTCCATGTTCTTTCTTGACCAGTTTCATCAGTATATTTGTATTTTGCTGGACGAGGTTCACGTTTTTTACGAATTGAAGAAGGCGCAATACCGATAATTGCAGTTAATTCTTCTGCAGTGATACCTTCTTGTTTAATTAATTCTTTATATTTTGCGATACGCGCACGACGCTCTTGTTCCGCTTGTTCAATTTCAGCTGCTTGAGCACGTTTTTCTTCAACAGCAGCTTGTAATTTTAAAAGTGAACTTTCAGCTTGTTCTAATGTTAAATCGCGTACAGCGGCGCGTAAACTACGAAGGTTTGTTAAACCTTTTGTTAATTCATTCATGATGTCCTCTTTTTTATGTGTGTGAATGCTTAATTATTTTAAGGAAGACAATAATAGCGAAAATAATATATTTGGTAAATATTAATTCGCCTAATTTAAAGAATTAATTGGTCTGATCTCATCATACTCCATATTATGGAGTGATCTGTTTTCTATACTATTGCAATCGTTTACCCATAAAATTGTGTAACAATGAATTAACAACTTAATACGTCATTTTTAATAAAAGAATAGATTTTACTGAAAGTGCAAGATTTTATTGGTAATTTTATTCATTTTAATGTAATCTCTCACCATCCTATACAACAGTAGAGGTGCGGTCATTATAAGTATTTTCCTGGAGTGGATAGCGTTGAAGGGAAAGGAAAGGAATGATTGCCGAAATCGAATAGGCGTCATCTTATTCGGTTGGTCACGTCTTCGAAAGGAACGTGACTGTCATAGTTTTTGTGTATTAACTATGGAGCGCTACGGTTCGGTCTGGTCATATTGTGTCTTTTCTTGCCGTTGTCTCCATTAAATTATTAGGTATAACTTAATGGAACTAGTCGATTATTCTTCATCTATTTATTCAATTATTCCTGCATTACTTGCGATTATTTTAGCAATTGCAACTCGCCGAGTTCTGCTGTCCCTAAGTGCAGGGATTATTGTCGGTGCATTAATGTTGGTTGATTTCAACCCATTGAATGCGCTTATTTATTTAAAAGATAATGTTGTTGCTCTCGTTTATAGTAGTGAGGAAGGCATGAATTCAAATATGAATATCGTGTTCTTCTTAGTATTACTTGGGGTATTAACTTCGCTTTTAACCGTTTCTGGTAGTAACCGTGCTTTTGCCGAATGGGCGCAAAAACGCATTAAAGGGCGTCGCGGTGCGAAATTATTAGCCGCCTGCTTGGTGTTTGTGACTTTTATCGATGATCATTCAAGGAAGATTTGGGTGTACATGTTGAAGTCAAAAGATCAAGTTGTAGACGTCTTCAAACAGTTTCATGCCCGCGTGGAAAGATGTACAGGTGTGAAGCTCAAGTGTATCCGAACAGATAATGGAGGGGAGTATTGCGGCCCGTTTGATGAGTATTGTAGGCAACAGGGCATTCGACATCAAAAGACACCTCCAAAGACTCCTCAGTTGAATGGCTTAGCTGAGAGGATGAACCGAACACTAGTTGAGAGAGTGAGATGTTTGCTTTCACAGTCACAGTTGCCGAGGTGCTTCTGGGGTGAAGCTTTGAGTACAGTGGTACATGTTTTGAATCTCACACCGTGTGTTCCGTTAGGTTTTGAGGTTCCGGATAGGATGTGGTCGGGAAAGGAAGCTTCGTACAGTCATCTGCGTGTCTTTGGTTGTAAGGCCTTTGTTCACATTCCGAAAGATGAGCGATCGAAGCTCGATGTGAAGACAAGGCCGTGTGTGTTCATCGGTTATGGTCTCGATGAGTTTGGTTATAGGTTCTACGACCCGGTGCAGAGAAAGCTTGTCAGAAGCCGAGATGCAGTGTTCGTGGAAGACCATGGTATCAAAGACATTGATAAGGCGGAGATGGAAGAGCAGTACAGCGACGATCTGATCGATTTAGATCCAGTCCCTACACCTGTAGTGTAG
>NZ_CALJRX010000127.1 GCF_937976265.1 uncultured Haemophilus sp. | reverse complement strand
GCTCATGCTGGACAACGTTATATTACGGGTATTGATTTTAATCCTATTAAAACTTAATGTTGAAGATGACGCAATTGAAGCAATATATCATTGGATGATACAGAATGTGTGAAACATGCAAAGCAACTGTAGGCTTATGTTGTTAAGGTTGTGATATTAATGAAGGTTTAAAGGCTGTCTGAAAATCTTTCAGACGGCCTTTTCTTTTAAGCAGCTAAGGTTAAATAATCCTGATTTAAAAAACCTTCTTAAATTCCCTTTGACATTCCCCCTCATTCCCTTTAAAATGAGTTTAAGTTTTTAAACATATAAACTCAAGAAGCCGAATATGCCGCAACAAACCATGAATTTAATGCGCGAGTGCATTCCCATTTTTACCGTGTTGAGTGATGAAAACCGCCATCAAATCCTGCGCGTGCTGTGGGAACACGGCAGGATGAATGTGAATGAGCTGACCGAGCATCTGCATCTGTCGCGCCCTGCGGTGTCGCATCATTTGAAAATCATGTTGCAAGCCGGTGCGGTGGCGGTGGAACAGGTCGGCAAAGAGCGGTTTTACAGTATTGCCATGGCGGATGCGGTGGCGAAGTTGAAACAGCTTGCCGATTTGATGGCTCAAAATTGCCCGCTTTCAAAATAGGGTTATCCGTTAACCCTTTATTCTTACCCAAATACGTTTACATTTTTAAACTTATCAACTTAAAGGAACGATTATGTTATTCACGCCATTCACTTTTCAAAACGGAAAGACTGCTAAAAACCGTATCTTCAAATCCGCCATGGAAGAGCAACTTGCCCAAAACGACCAGCCGTCTGAAAAACTCGTCCGCCTGTACGGCACTTGGGCGCAAGGCGGCGCGGGTGTTTTGGTTACGGGCAATGTGATGGTCGCTGAAAGCGGCAAAGGTTTGATAAACGATGTGGTGATTTCAGACGACCGCAGCCTTGAAATGCTGAAAAAATGGGCGAAAGCCGGCACGCAAAACGACACGCTGCTCATCATGCAAATCAACCATGCGGGCAAGCAGTCACCTGCAGTAGTCAATAAAACGCCGCTTGCGCCGAGCGCCGTGCCGTTGGTGGGCATGGACGGCTTCATCAATCCGCCGCGCGAATTGAGTGCCGATGAAATCAACGGGCTGATTCAGCAATTCGTGCAAACCGCGAAAATTGCCGGGCAGGCAGGCTTTTCAGGCGTACAAATTCACGCCGCGCACGGCTATCTCATCAGCCAATTCCTCTCGCCGCACCACAACCGCCGCCAAGACCAATGGGGCGCATGCCGGTTTAACCGCAGCCTATTTATTTAATAAAGGTCGTCCGGCTAAATCGGTTTTCACCATTCATAATTTTTGGAACAAGGCGCAAGAACAAACACAGTTACAATCACAACAAAAATTCCAACAAGATTTGGTGGCTGCAGTTCAAGCTCAAGATGAGAAAAAAGTGAAAGAAGCGATTGAAACATTTAATCAATCAGTAAAAGATACAATTACAAGCTTAGATGCATTAGATGTAAAAGCAGAATCAATTAAATCTATCAAAGAGCAAACCAAAAATGTATTAAGCTTGGCGAGTGGTTTATTGGTTGATCAAGCTAATATGAGTTTCACTAACCCGACACAAACACCGGAACAACAAAAAGCTTATGCTGAAAAAGCTGAAGTATTAAGAAATGCAATGGCCGAGTTACAAAAACAAAGTGTCGAATTAGAACAAAAATTTAATCCTGCACCGGTCGCAGCGCCGGCACAAGACGCAAAATAATATTCTGACTTATTTATCTAAAAAAAATCGCCTTATTGTTCCGCAGTAAGGCGATTTTTTATATGAAATATACCTTGAAAAATTACCGCACTTTTTGGATTTAATTAGAAAAGTGCGGTGAGTTTTCTGTCAGTTTTTTCCGAAACACTCCTTTGATTTGTGTTGGGGTATATGTCGTGCTAAAATTTGAGCCCTGTTTAATTAAAAACGAGGATAAAATAATGGGGTGTGCGTTTAAGCCACAGCAAAGATTTCCAACGTAACCCAAACGTGTATTTTGTTGCAAACGTATGGCATGATTTTGTTACTGCAAAATCTGTCTTAATCGGTGACACCAAATATAACGAAAATAATGCCCGCACTTGGTTGGAAGGTGGTGCAGGTTTAAATGTGCCATTCGGTAACCACGCTATTCATGCGGATCTTCGTTTAGAACATTCTCTAGGCAATAAAGGTATCAGTTACCGGTAAAGGTTCATTGCTTCAGTACCCGAAAAACGCCGAAATTCGTGTTGCCGCAAGTGATTGGAGCTCTAAAACCAATACTGTTAATGTATTAGTTGCAGATGAAAGTAAACTTACTGCGGGGACATTAAGAGTAGGAAATGGTACAACCAACATCCAAATTGGTGATAACAACAAAGCAGGCACGTTTGATGTAGAAAAAATTAAACTTGAAGAGAATCCTCAAAAGGTCAAATTTGATTTCGCACAAACAGATGATTTTAACTTCACGCCTGAAATGACCTCAGCTTCCCCTACTACTAAGATTGTTGACTTTGTTCAAAGAGGGAGTGGCACCACTTTATTTGCACCAAGAAACATGAGTGATATTAGCTCTAATGTCAGTATTACTAACGGTACATTAGAAGTTGGTAGAGATTCAGCCAAGCTCCGTTGATTATTACGGGTGGCTTCCGTTCGCAAAACGCCATGGAAGATGCACTCGCCAGCGGCCATTTGGATTTGGTCGGCGTCGCCCGCCCGTTTGCCTTAGTCCCTGATTTGGCAAACAAAATGCAAAACGGCACTTACCAAACCGTGCAGACCGACCGCATCCAAACGGGCGTAGCGTTGGTTGATAAAAAAGCGGGCGCGATGCTGGAAATGAACTGGTATATGACGCAAATGGACTTGATCGGACAAGGCAAACAGCCCAATCCCAAATTGTCGGCGTGGAAAGTATTGCTGAAAACCTTGTGGGAAAACGGCAAGGCAGGGTTAAGTACGGGTAGAGCTTGATGGGGCAAGCAGTTGGATTTTAAAGTTGATTTGCAAAAACATCTGAAAATTTAACCGTATTTAAAAGCATGGAATATAAATAAATTGATACTAAAAAACTGTTTAAATCGTTAAGTACAAACGGTTTTTTAGAAGTTACGGTAGAGGCATTAATACAGAAAAGACGCTGCTTTGGTTGAGATTTAAAATAAAAAATAATGAGTAGATTTAAAACGAGCGTATTGGGGCTTGAGCTAACAGACTAACAGTGTGTCGATGTGTGAATTAGGTAACAGATTGTGATCATTGTAAATGAGCCACATTGTTAAGCTGCTCAATATGAAAACCGCTT
>NZ_CALJRX010000126.1 GCF_937976265.1 uncultured Haemophilus sp. | reverse complement strand
TAATCCCTTACCGCATTAACTATCTCCTCTCGTGTATTAAATTCCCGACCATAAACGCATTCCGTTTTTAATCGTCCGAAAGCAATAAATATTCGTACTGCGCCACATCCGGGGTTTCCAACCGATATGCAGGCACAATTTACGTTGTTAAATATGGTTGCAGAAGGCACCAGTATCATTACCGAGACTATTTTTGAAAACCGTTTTATACATATTCCGGAATTGATTCGGATGGGCGGTAAAGCGGAAATCGAAGGGAATACCGCAGTTTGTCATGGCGTAGCTACCTTGTCCGGAGCCGAAGTGATGGCAACCGATTTACGAGCTTCAATTAGTTTCCGAATCAAAATATAATAAAATCAATAACTTATACTTATCTTTCGTAAAAACTTTGATTTTCGAGGGGCGTTTATTTATTCGAACCCTCCGGATGCAGACCAATCCCCTGATGGCGTTCTTGTAATTTTGCAATCACATCCGCCCATGTTAGTCCTTGATGGTGCAATAACACGGTTAAGTGATAAACCAAATCCGCTGCTTCACTGAGGGTTTCCGGTTTATCTTGCGAAACGGCAGCTAGCGCCGTTTCTACCGCTTCTTCTCCCACTTTTTGGGCGATTTTCTTAATGCCTTTGCTGTGCAGTGTTGCAGTGTAAGAGCTAGCCGGATCGGCGTTTTTCTTTTCTGCTAAATGTTGCTCCAGTTGGGCGAACCATGTCCAATGGCTGGTGGCTTGTTGGGTAAATCGATGAAAGCAGCTGTCTTCTCCGGTATGACAGGTTGCGCCGATAGGATTGGCTAAAATTAACAAGGTGTCATTGTCGCAGTCCAAGCTCATATCCACGATATTTAAAAAATGCCCCGAGGTTTCCCCCTTGGTCCAGAGGCGTTGCTTGGTGCGGGAATAGAAGGTCACCTTGCCTTCATTGATGGTTTTGGCTAAGGCTTCGTTATTCATATATCCCAACATCAATACCTGACCGGTTTGTGCATGTTGGACAATGACAGGCAGTAAACCATCGACTTTTTGCCAGTTGATAAGGCGAGTATTAAGCATCATTTTCCTTACTCTCTGATTTCAATATTGTGTTGACACAAATAGCGTTTGAGTTCCCCAATCTGAATAATCTGCTTATGGAACACGCTTGCGGCTAATGCGCCGTCTACATTGGCTTCGATAAAGGCATCGCGAAAATGCACCATTTCTCCGGCACCGCCTGAAGCAATAAGCGGCACGCGGCATACTTGGCGCACCATTTTTAGCTGAGTGAGATCATAGCCTTGGCGTACGCCATCTTGGTTCATCATATTGAGCACGATTTCACCCGCACCACGGCTTTGAACTTCTTGCACCCAATCAAGTAACTGCCAATGGGTTTGGCGGGTACGGCTTTCATCACCAGTATATTGGTTGACCCAATATTTACCGGTTGATTGCTCAAACCAGCTATCGATGCCAACAACGATCGCCTGCACGCCAAAGCGTTCGGAAAGTTGGTTAATCAAATCGGGATTAGCTAACGCAGGAGAGTTGATCGAGATTTTATCCGCGCCAAAAGCAAATAATTGCTCGGCATCAGCGACAGTTTTAATCCCGCCGGCTACGCAGAAAGGAATATCAATGACTTGCGCCACGCGTTCCACCCAGCTTTTATCCACGGTGCGACCATCCGATGAAGCGGTAATATCATAAAATACCAGTTCATCGGCACCTTCGGCAGCATAGCGTTGCGCCAACGGCACAATATCGCCAATAATTTCGTGATTACGGAATTGCACGCCCTTAACGACTTGCCCATCACGTACGTCCAAACAAGGAATTATCCGTTTTGCCAACATTCGATTGCCTCCGCTACATTAAATTTGCCTTCCAACAAGGCGCGTCCAACAATAACACCTGCCACGCCGGTATTTTTAAGCGCCTCAATATCTGCCAGGCTACCAATGCCACCCGATGATTGGAATTGAATATCGGGATATTGCGCGCAGATTTCACGATATAAATCGACGTTTGAACCTGCCAAGGTGCCATCACGCGAAATGTCGGTGCATAACACATGGCGTAAGCCGACACTTTGATAGTCTTCGATTACCTCTTCCAACAACACTCCGCTAGCTTCTTGCCAGCCGCTGATTGCCACAATTTTTTGACCGCTTGCATTGATGTTGATGTCCAATGCCAACACGAATTTCTCCGCGCCATATTGAGCAAACCATTGTTTTACGGTGGCGCGTTCTTTAATCGCTGTTGAACCAATCACCACGCGGTTTGCGCCTGCTGCCAATAAATCGGCAACATCTTGTTCGCGACGAATCCCGCCACCAACTTGCACAGGGCAAGGCGTTGCAGCAATGATTTGGCGAATTAACGCGGTTTGGCGGGCATGTGGATTTTTCGCTCCGGTTAAATCCACTAGGTGTAATTGCTGTGCCCCTTGGCGAACGTAATCGGCAAATTGTGCGATAGGATCGTCACAATAAGTAGTTTGTTTGGCGTAGTCGCCTTGATGTAACCGCACAACTTGACCATCAATTAAGTCAAGGGCGGGAATGATTTGTGATGTTTGCATAGGTTTTCCTGTGTAATGTAATCAGTTCTTCTCTTTAGCAAAGAGGGGGGAGCGTGCGTTATTTTAGCACTGTAGTTTATTTCACTTTTTCCACAAAATTTTTCAACAACAACGCACCATTTTCGCCTGAACGTTCGGGATGGAATTGTACGCCGTAGAAGTTATCGCGGGCGATAGCGGCGGAAAAATCCACACCATATTGGCTGGTCGCAATGGTATTTTCATTAGGCAATACCGCATAGCTATGCACAAAATAGAAATGGCTGTCCTGCGCAATGCCATCAAATAGCGGGCTATTTTCATCAAAATGCACGCGATTCCAGCCCATATGTGGCAACGGCAAGCCCGTATCCGGAATCAGTTCGGTTTGCCCACTCATTAAACCAAGGGTGGAAACATTGCCTTCGGTAGAGAATTCCGTCATTAGCTGCATGCCTAAGCAAATGCCTAACACAGGCTGTGTGAGATTTTGGATTACCTCAATCAAGCCTAAGCATTGCAAATTCAGCATTGCTGCTTTGGCGGTTCCTACGCCAGGTAAAATTAATTTATCGGCGGATTTAATTTTATTGAGATCATTGGTGATCTCTGCGCTATATCCTAATCGCTCAAAAGCAAATTTGACAGAGGAGAGGTTGGCGCATTGGGTGTCGATGATGGTGATGTTGTTCTTCATTTCTCTTTTTCCATATCTAAGAGTGATATCAGGATAATCGTGTTATAAAACACCCTTCGAACTCGGCAATTCATTCCCTTCAATTCGAATCGCTTGTCTTAAAGTTCTGCCGAAGACTTTAAATAGGCTTTCGATTTTATGGTGGTCGTTGTCGCCGGTGGCTTTGAGGTGTAGCGTGGCGAGCAGCGAGAATGCCAAAGATTGGAAAAAATGTTCGGTGAGTTCGGTGCTGAAATCGCCCACTTTGTCGCGTTTGAATTTGGCGTTGAATTTGA
>NZ_CALJRX010000125.1 GCF_937976265.1 uncultured Haemophilus sp. | reverse complement strand
ATCTGCGAACAATATCTATCTCATTTAATGTTGATATATATGTAGTTATAACACTTGAATCAAATAACGAATCCTTAGTTGCACAGATAGGAGCTAGCTTGCCAAAAGAATCATAATATCCAAATTTAACTATCATTATTGTCCCCTTATAGGATAAATACTTAGAACATTTTACTTGTTGTCTAACGAATTAATCCATTTATTAAAAAACACAATTTGTTCATCTACGGAATAAGTCAGTTCACTATCTTCAGGAGAAAAAATAAAAACTAAATCTTCAAATGTAGCTTGTTTACCAAGTTTGTATTCATACACTTTTACGGCCTTTCCCATCTGTAGTAGCATGCGCGATGGATAAACATTTCGTTTATATCCTTTACAATGTAACAATATATCAGGATATTGTTTTTTTAATCTAGATAAACAATCCCAAAAATTATCCTCTACAATACAAATTTTCATATCAAAACATTCAAAGGATATTTGGCATTGATCATTATCAACATATCCAAAATAAACAGGGAAAAATCCTGCATTACTTCCTTTAGATATTTTAAGCATCGTTTTTTCAAAGGTGCTTTTCATTTGTGTTTTTTCACCTCTAGTAAAATATTACGAATTAAATACAATTAATTTATTTTTATACATTTTATGTAATTACATATAAACAAAGTGCGGTTAAAAATACAATAGTTTTTAACCGCACTTTCAAGGATTGCCTATTTAAACCTAAACTCTGTCCACTGGTAATAGCGTTCACCTGCTTTTTGAATACCGCCATAATTTTGCCATTCGGGGTGGTTTGGGGTATCGGGAAGGCATTGGGTTTCAAGGGCGATGCCACTGAAATCTTGATAAGTGCTACCTTCACGAGTTGGAGTGCCGGCAAGATAGTTTCCCGTATAAACCTGTAATGCTGCTTGGGATGTGAGCACTTCAAGGCTTAAATCTTCATTAGGGGAAGTCAATAATACACAAGGTTTTTGCCATGCTTTATTGACGATAAAGGAATGATCGTAACCTTTTGTTACCACTTGATCGCCTTGTTGGAAATCTTGTGCGATGGGTTTTGCCACACGAAAATCAAAGCTGGTATTCACCACATGTTTAAGTGGTGAATTTGGGATGCCTTCACCATCAACCGGTAAATAGAAATCCGCATTAAGGCGTAGTGTATGATTTCGCACATCACAGCCCTGCTCGGCATTTTCTAAATTGAAATAAGCGTGGTTTGTTAAGTTCAATGCGGTATCTTTATCGCTTTCTGCTTCGTATTCAATTTTTACGCTATTTTCATCAGTCAGCGTGTAAAGCACATTAACTTGCACATTACCTTCAAAACCTTGATCACCATCGGGAGACACAAGGGAAAAACGCACAAAATTCTGACCGCACTCTTCCACTTTCCAACGACGTTTATCAAAGCCTTCTTTACCACCATGTAATTGATGTTTGCCTTGATTCGCGACCAGCTGAATTGTTCGCTCACCTAATTCAAATTTGGCGTTAGCAATACGGTTCGCATAGCGTCCTACGCTTGCGCCCAAATAAGCAGTTTGATAAGGATAATCTTCCACTTTGCAGCCGAGTAACACTTCTCGCAACTCACCATTCACAGGGACTTTACAAGAAAGCCAAGTGGCTCCCCAATCCATAAATTGCACGACCATGCCATTTGAATTGGTGAGTTGAACAAGTTGATAAGGCTGTCCATCTGGTGCATTGAACGCCGTTTTTTCTAGCATAGACTCACTCCTTGTGAGGCTGTGCAAACGTAGAAATCTTCTTTTAAACCCGTTTGTTTTTCATAATTATCGGCAATAATTTTACGCACTTCTTCAACTTTATCATGAGGCGCAAGGGCAACAATACATCCACCGAAACCACCGCCGGTCATTCTCGCGCCACCGGTTTTACCGATCACTAATTGAGCAAGTTCCACAAGATAATCGATTTGCGGCACGGTAATCTCGAAATCATCACGCATGGATTCGTGAGATTGCCCCATTAATTCGCCTAATTTTGTTAAATCGTTATGTTTTAAGGCTTCAACCGCATCAAGCACACGTTGGTTTTCAGTCACCACATGGCGTGCACGTTTAGCCACTAAAGAATTAAGTGCGGTCAATTCTGCTTCTCTTTTTTGGAATTCTTCGACTGACACATCTCGCAACGCTTTCACACCAAAGAATTCTGCCGCTTTTTCACATTGCCAACGGCGTGTATTGTATTCGCCCGTCACCAAATCATGGGGTACATTTGAGTTCACAATAATGACGGCGACATCTTTCGGCACAGGCGTTGGCTGTGTTTCTAAGCTACGGCAATCAATCATTAAAAGATGATCTTTTTGTCCTAAAGCGGAAATTAATTGATCCATGTTCCCGCAATTTGCGCCTACAAATTTGTTTTCAGCTTTTTGACCAATTAAAGCAATCTCGGTATGTGTTAAAGGTAAATCACTGAGCTGTTGACAGAACTTACCCGTCGCCACTTCAAGAGCAGCAGAAGAACTCAAACCGGAAGAATGTGGTACATTTCCCGAAATCACCAAATCAGCGCCTTGGTTAAATTGCGGACAACGTTCCTGAATAAATTTCACGACACCGCGCACATAATTTGCCCATTTTTGCTCACTTTGAGGAAAATCTTCATCAAGAGAAAAGGTATCCTCAAGATCAAGATCGGCGGCATAAACATTCCAAATATGATCGGCACGTTTTGATCCCGCAATGGCTGTACCATAATTGATCGCACAAGGCATTACAAAGCCATCATTGTAGTCGGTATGTTCGCCGATAATGTTCACACGACCTGGCGCATACACGGTCAGCTCAGGTTGTTTGTTATATTTTTGAGTAAAAATGTGTTGGGATTTTTGGACTGGAGTCATATTATTTTCCTTTATCTTTCACACTCCCTCTTAACTCAAGAAGGGAATTATTTCTTAACGTTCTTTGTAATGTACTTCGCTTAACGCACGTAATCTTTCTGCGGCTTGTTCAGCAGTTAAATCTCGCTGGCTTTCACCTAGCATTTCATAACCCACCATAAATTTGCGAACCGTAGCAGAACGCAACAATGGTGGATAAAAATGCGCATGAAGCTGCCAATGTTCGTTATCTTCACCATTAAATGGTGCTGCATGGAAGCCCATCGAATAAGGGAAAGACGTTTCAAATAAGTTATCGTATTTCGTTGCCAATTTTTTCAATATCACGGCAAGATCTTTAGCTTGAGCTTCTGTTAATTCTGTTAAGCGTTTGACATGCACTTTAGGCAACAACAGGGTTTCAAATGGCCACACTGCCCAATAAGGCACCACCGCAACCCAATGCTCGGTTTCCACCACAATACGTTCTTTTTTTTCTAATTCTTTTTGAACGTAATCCACTAAAAGTACCGAACCGTGTTTTTTATAATAATTTCGTTGAGCAACATCTTCACGTGCAACTTCATTTGGTAAAAAGCTGTTTGCCCAGATTTGTCCATGCGGATGTGGATTGGAGCAGCCCATTGCCGCACCTTTGTTTTCGAAAATCTGTACCCACTGATATTTTTGCCCCAGTTCACGCAATTGCTCTTGCCACACTTTAATCACTTCTTCAATTTCAAGTGCGGTCAATAATGGCAAGGTTTTACTGTGATCTGGTGAAAAACAAATAACACGGCTTTCACCACGAGCTTGGCTCATTTGGAAAAGCGGATCGGCTGATTGCTCTGGCGCTGGTGTATCTTCTAATAAAGCCGAGAAATCATTTTTGAATACATAAGGTTTATGGTAATCCGGATTAGGTTCGCCAGTGATACGTTTATTACGCGGGCAAAGATAACAATTTGGATCGTGGCTTGGCTTTTGTTCCTCACTCACTTTTTCTTGTTGCCCCTGCCATGGACGTTTAGCACGATGTGGCGAGACTAAAACCCATTGGTCAATTAACGGATTATAACGACGATGTGGATGATCTGTCGGTTCAAATATGGTTTCGCTCATATTTCTGCTCCAAGAATGTAAACGATTACAAAAAATTTTCTCATAAGATAACAAATTAAAAAAAATAAACCGTGATCATTATCACAAAATCAGGAAATAAGGCGCTAGTCCAATCTCTTTTTTGTGACGAATGTAGCATTTTTGAAAGTAACCGCTTTCAATTTTATTCAAATTTACTATGATAATTAGTATGAAAAAATGAATGAGAGCCCTGTTATGCCTACAATTCGAGATGTTGCTGAATTAGCTTGCGTGTCGGTTGCCACTGTTTCCCGGGTGATTAATCGCTCCCCATCTGTGAGTGAAAAAACCCGTTACTCGGTACAACGCGCGATGGAAGTCTTAAATTATCAACCCAATGCAAATGCACAAGCTCTGGCGGTACAAAATACTGATACCATTGGCGTGGTGGTTACCGATGTAACGGATCCGTTCTTTGCTATCTTGGTCAAATCAGTCGATAAAGTCGCTGAAGAGCATCAAAAAACGATTTTGATCGGCATTGGATACCATCATGCAGAAAAAGAGCGTGAGGCCATTGATACTTTGCTACGTAAGCGTTGTAGCTGTTTAGTCGTTCATTCCAAAGCCCTTTCTGACGAAGAGTTACAGCATTATTTAGAAAATGTACCCGGTATGGTGGTGATTAACCGTGTGATTGCGGGTTATGAAAATCGTTGTGTCAGCCTTGATAACCGCCAAGGTACCTATCTTGCCACTGAAATGCTGATTCGTTATGGTCATAAGCACATCGCCTATATTGGTTCCAACCACGGTATTTTAGATGAAACTGAGCGCAAGGAAGGCTACTTAGAGGCCTTAGAAGCGCATAACTTCCCCATTGTAGAACAAGCCATTGTGCATAATTCACCTGATTTTGAAGGTGGTGAAAAGGCCATGATTGATTTATTAAGCTACAACTCTAACTTAACCGCTGTAGTGGCCTATAACGATACGATGGCGGCAGGGGCAATTTCCGTTTTAAATGAAAACAATATCAAAGTCCCAAAACAATTTTCCATTGTGGGATTTGATGATATGCCGATTGCTCGATATTTAATTCCGAAACTCACAACAATTCGCTATCCAATTGATTTAATGGCAAATTACGCGGCAAAACTGGCATTAAGTTTAGTCGATTCGTCTATTGTTACGCCAACTGTTGTGCAATTTAATCCAACTTTAGTCAGACGTTTCTCTGTAGAAAATGCTAAGAAACCGTGATGGAGATCACAAATTTAAACATTGCCATGTAATCGTTTTCATTTATGTGAGTTTGATCACAGATTAACAGTTTTGATTTCGTTATGATGGATTCAGTTGCAATAGATGTACGCAACATTCCTCTATTTGGTATATAAAAATCAACAATAAAATCTCTTTCTCTAATAGGAGCGTTTTTATGAAAAAAACAGCAGTATTAAGTGCGGTCGCTTTAGCAATCGGTTTAGGTTCAGCAACTTCAGGTTTCGCAGCCGATAACCGTATTGGTGTTACCATTTATAAATATGATGACAACTTCATGTCATTAATGCGTAAAGAAATCGATAAAGAAGCGAAAGCGCTTGGCGGCATTGAGTTATTAATGAATGACTCTCAAAATGCACAATCTATTCAAAACGACCAAGTGGATGGTTTGCTTTCTAAAGGTGTAAAAGCTTTAGCCATTAACTTAGTAGACCCAGCTGCAGCGTCAACTGTTATCAACAAAGCGAAACAAGATGACATTCCTGTTGTTTTCTTCAATAAAGACCCAGGTGCAAAAGCAATCGGTAGCTACGATCACGCTTACTATGTGGGTACCGACCCGAAAGAATCTGGTTTAATCCAAGGTGACTTAATTGCGAAACAATGGAAAGCAATGCCAGCCTTAGACTTAAACAAAGACGGTAAAATCCAATATGTATTATTAAAAGGTGAACCAGGTCACCCAGACGCAGAAGCACGTACTAAATATGTAATTGAGCAATTAAATGCGAAAGGTATTCCAACCGAACAATTATTTATTGATACCGGTATGTGGGATGCGGCAATGGCAAAAGATAAAGTGGATGCATGGTTATCTAGCTCTAAAGCGAACGAAATTGAAATGATTATTTCAAACAATGACGGTATGGCGTTAGGTGCATTAGAAGCAACCAAAGCACACGGTAAAAAATTACCAATCTTTGGTGTGGATGCATTACCAGAAGTACTTCAATTAATTAAGAAAGGCGAAATTGCTGGTACTGTGTTAAACGATGGCGTTAACCAAGGTAAAGCAGTTGTTCAACTTTCTGCAAACCTTGCTAACGGTAAAGCAGCAACAGAAGGTACACAATGGAAATTAGAAAACCGTGTGGTACGTATCCCTTATGTTGGTGTAGATAAAGATAACCTAAGTGAATTCTTAAAATAAGAAAATCTATTGCTTTTCTTTAATTTTAGGGGAAAGGAAACCCAAATTCCCTTTCCCCTTTTTTGATGAGGTTGGATATGACAACTCAAACCCAAGACAGTGATGTACTACTGACAATGACGGATGTCAGTAAGTCTTTCCCCGGTGTAAAAGCCCTTGATCACGCCAATCTAACAGTTCGTTCTCACTCTGTTCATGCCTTAATGGGCGAAAACGGGGCGGGTAAATCGACATTATTAAAATGCCTCTTCGGAATTTATGCAAAAGACGAAGGTGAAATTTTATTCTTAGGCAAACCTGTTGATTTTAAAACATCAAAAGAAGCCCTTGAAAATGGGATTTCAATGGTTCACCAAGAACTTAACTTGGTGCGTCAAACTAGTGTAATGGATAACTTATGGTTGGGTCGCTACCCACTTAAGGGCCCTTTTGTGGATCACGCCAAAATGTATCGTGATACTAAAGCTATTTTCGATGAATTGGATATTGATGTTGATCCAAGAGAAAAAGTGGCCAAACTTTCCGTTTCACAAATGCAGATGATCGAGATTGCGAAAGCGTTCTCTTATAACGCAAAAATCGTGATTATGGATGAACCAACTTCTTCGCTTTCAGAAAAAGAAGTGGAACATCTTTTCAAAATTATTCAAAAATTAAAAGATCGCGGTTGTGGCATTATCTATATTTCACACAAAATGGATGAAATCTTCAAAATTTGTGATGAAATCACCATTCTTCGTGATGGTAAATGGATCAATACCGTTCAAGTTAAAGGCACCACCATGGAAGAAATTGTTTCAATGATGGTTGGCCGTGAATTAACACAACGTTTCCCTGAAAAAACTAACGTACCAAAAGAAGTTACGCTTGAAGTAGAACATTTAACTGCGGTGAATCAACCTTCCATTCAAGATGTTTCCTTTAATTTACGCAAAGGCGAAATTTTAGGTATCGCCGGTCTTGTTGGGGCAAAACGAACCGATATTGTGGAAGCCATTTTTGGTGTACGCGAATTAAAAGAAGGGACGATCAAGCTCAACGGAAAAATCGTGAAAAATCATACCGCACTTGAGGCGATTAACCACGGTTTTGCTTTGGTGACTGAGGAACGTCGTTCAACCGGGATTTATTCAAACCTAAGTATTGAATTTAACTCTTTGATTTCAAATATGAAATCTTACCTCACCCCATGGAAATTGCTCAGCAACAAAAAAATGGCGAGCGATACACAATGGGTGATTGATGCGATGAACGTGAAAACACCTTCTCACAAAACAACGATTGGATCGCTTTCTGGTGGTAACCAACAAAAAGTGATTATCGGCCGTTGGCTTTTAACCCAACCAGATATCTTAATGCTCGACGAACCAACTCGTGGTATTGATATTGGGGCTAAATTTGAAATTTATCAGCTCATTCAAGAACTCGCTAAAAAAGATAAAGGCATCATCATGATTTCATCAGAAATGCCGGAACTATTAGGCGTAACAGACCGAATTTTGGTCATGAGTAATGGTCGTGTTGCCGGCATCGTTGAAACGGCAAAAACGTCTCAAGAAGAAATTTTGCAACTTGCCGCAAAATATTTATAAATCATAAAGGAACAAATTATGAGTGCCTTACCAAAAAATAAATCATTCGATTTCTTAAAACAAAATGCGATTTATTTTGTGTTGTTGATTTTACTTGGCATCATCATCGCACAAGATCCAACATTCTTGAATGTTCGCAACTTTAGTAACATTTTAACTCAATCATCCGTCCGCCTCATTATCGCCCTTGGTGTTGCAGGCTTGCTTATCACTCAAGGTACCGACTTATCAGCCGGTCGCCAAGTAGGTTTAGCTGCGGTTATTTCTGCTACCCTCTTACAATCAATGGAAAACATGAACCGCGTGTTCCCGGATTTAGGTGAAATTCCTATTCCAGTCGTTATCCTGACTGTTTGTGCGATAGGTGCTGTAATCGGCTTAGTGAATGGTTTAGTTATCGCTTATCTCAATGTAACCCCGTTCATTGCAACCATGGGTACCATGATCATCGTTTACGGTTTCAACTCACTTTATTATGATGGCGTGGGTGGCTCACCAATTGCAGGCTTCAGTGAATCTTTCTCTAACTTCGCACAAGGCTTCTTCAGACTCGGTTCATTCAAATTATCCTACATCACTATTTATGCTGCGATTTGTGCATTCTTAGTATGGATAATGTGGAATAAAACACGCTTCGGTAAAAATATCTTTGCTATCGGTGGTAACCCTGAAGCAGCAAAAGTATCTGGCGTAAACGTAGCGCGTAACCTTGTTGTGATTTACATGATTGCAGGTATGTTCTATGCATTCGGTGGTATGTTAGAAGCTGGTCGTATCGGTAGTGCTACCAACAACCTCGGTTTCATGTATGAATTAGATGCGATTGCTGCCTGCGTAGTAGGTGGTGTATCTTTCGCTGGTGGTGTGGGTACTGTTATCGGTGTAATCACGGGTGTTATCATCTTCACCGTTATTAACTACGGTTTAACTTACATCGGTGTTAACCCTTACTGGCAATATATCATTAAAGGTAGCATTATCATCCTCGCGGTTGCTATTGACTCATTAAAATACGCGAAGAAAAAATAATTAAAAACAACGATAAAAATAACCGCACTTTAGTAATAAAGTGCGGTTTTATTTTGAGGTAAATTCTCAAAACAAAAAGCGAGCCTCTCAGCTCGCTTTTTTAATCGAATCGATTACTCGTATTCATCTAACCATTTCAACAAAATCGCTTCCAGAATACTCTCATTAGATTTCATTGGATCATCATCAAAATCGTCTAGCTCACAAATCCACTTATGCAAATCCGTGAAACGTACCGTTTTAGGATCTAAATCTGGATTACGATCATAAAGCTCTTCTGCGATAAGCTGTGCATCAGTCCATTTCATTAGTGAGCCGCCTCATTCGCATGGTTAATATTATATTTAGGAATTTCCACCACTAAATCTTCATCGCCCACGACACATTGGCAAGAAAGGCGGCTATCCATTTCTAAGCCCCATGCTTTATCTAACATATCTTCTTCTTGATCGCTCGCTTCATTTAATGAATCAAACCCTTCACGAATGACCACATGGCATGTTGTACAAGCACAAGAACCATCGCAAGCATGATGAATTTCCACACCCGCATTATGTGCCACTTCTAATAAGTTGTCGCCTGCTGCTGCATCAACCACCATACCCTCTGGGCAGAATTCTTCATTCGGTAAAAAAATCACTTTTGGCATATTACTTTCCTCAATATAAAAAACTTATTAATTTATAACCGCACTTTATTGCTCAATATCTGAGACAGATTTACCTGTCAGCGCTTGATGAATGGATTTATTCATTCGTCTTGCTGCAAATTCTTGAGTCGCGATATCAAGGGCTTTAATCCCCTGAGCGATAGCATGACGATCTGTACCTTCTTTTACATCCATTAATTGTTTCAATGCATTTTCAATTTGGCGGAATTCAGCTTCGGTTAATAAGTCTGCCCCATCTTGCTGTAATGCCACAATCACGCTTTCAATCACACGATCAGCCTCAACACGTTGCTCGGCTAATTCACGTGCTTGCATATCATCTTGTGCATTATCAAAAGAGGCTTTAATCATTGCCGTTACTTCTTCATCCGTTAAACCATAAGAAGGCTTAATTTGAATCGATGCTTGGACTTTTGTGGATTTTTCCATGGCGGTTACACTTAACAAGCCGTCTGCATCCACTTGATAAGTCACACGAATATGTGCGGCACCTGCCACCATTGGTGGAATACCACGCAACGTAAAACGACCTAAAGAACGGCAATCATCCACTAACTCACGCTCCCCTTGTACCACATGTATCGTCATCGCAGTTTGACCATCCTTAAAGGTGGTAAATTCTTGCGCGCGAGCCACTGGAATCGTGGTATTACGTGGAATAATTTTCTCCACTAAACCGCCCATGGTTTCAATGCCTAAAGAAAGTGGCACAACATCGAGTAATAACATATCGCTGTCATTTTTGTTGCCCACTAAAATATCCGCTTGAATTGCCGCACCTAAGGCTACTACTTTATCTGGGTCGATAGAGGTTAATGGTGTTTTACCAAAAAACTCACCAACCTGTTCTCGTACATATGGCACTCGAGTTGAACCACCAACCATTACCACCGCTTGTACTTCTTCAGATTCAACGTTGGCATCTTTCAAAGCTCGGCGACAAGTTAACAGTGAACGTTTTACAAGTGAATGAATCAACTCATTAAATTGTTCTCGTGAAATTTCTACTGAAAAATTCTGCCAAGAAATCACCGCACTTTTCTCAGTACTTAAAGCAATTTTGGCTTTACTTGCAAGGGTTATCAGTTCGCGCTGTTGATTTAGAGTTTGTGGTTTTACTTGGGTTTTCTCAACGACCCAATCTGCAATTAAATGATCAAAATCATCACCACCTAGCGCAGTATCGCCACCCGTGGCTAGAACTTCAAAGACACCTTTTGATAAACGTAAAATTGAAATATCAAATGTACCGCAACCTAAATCATAAAAGGCA
>NZ_CALJRX010000124.1 GCF_937976265.1 uncultured Haemophilus sp. | reverse complement strand
CCAAACGTGTAGCTAAATCTGACCGCACTTTAAAGCGATCCACCACCACTTCAATGGTATGTTTTTTCTGTAAAGCAAGTTCTGGCGGATCAGATAAATCACAGATTTCACCATCAATTCTTGCGCGAATATAACCTTGTGCTGCTAAACTATCTAACAGCTTAACGTGCTCACCTTTACGATTTTTCACCACGGGCGCAAGCAACATCATTTTGCTTTCTTCAGGCAAGCTTAAAACTTTATCCACCATTTGGCTGATGGTTTGTGCCGTTAATGGCACATCATGATCCGGACAACGTGGCTCCCCTACGCGAGCAAACAGCAAACGCAGGTAATCGTAAATTTCGGTGATCGTGCCCACGGTTGAACGCGGGTTATGAGAAGTGGATTTTTGCTCAATAGAAATCGCTGGCGACAAGCCCTCAATCGAATCCACATCCGGTTTTTCCATCAAAGAAAGGAATTGACGCGCATAAGCAGAAAGCGATTCCACATAACGGCGCTGCCCTTCCGCATAAAGCGTATCAAATGCTAAAGAAGATTTGCCCGAACCGGACAAGCCTGTAATCACAATTAATTTATCGCGCGGAATGGTTAAATTGATGTTTTTGAGGTTGTGGGTTCTTGCCCCACGAATGTCGATAGTATCCATAAAAAAAGCGATTGCCTTAAGAAAATAAATTCAAAAATTGCGACCATTATCGCATATTTCAATATCTGTGCAAATATCCAGTTAATTTTTATGGATCTTTTGTTTCTTTTAAGGCAAAATAGCCAAAATTTTTCACCTTATTTCTAAAATATAGAGGATTCTATGGCAGGTATTAATAAAGTAATCATCGTGGGTAATTTAGGTAATGATCCTGAAATCCGCACAATGCCAAATGGCGAAGCGGTAGCCAATATCAGCGTGGCAACAAGTGAAAGCTGGACAGATAAAAACACGGGCGAACGCCGTGAAGTGACCGAATGGCACCGCATCGTGTTATATCGTCGTTTAGCGGAAATTGCGGGTCAATACTTACGCAAAGGTTCACAAGTTTATGTTGAAGGTCGTTTAAAAACCCGTAAATGGCAAGATAACAATGGCCAAGATCGTTACACCACTGAAATCCAAGGTGATAACTTACAAATGTTAGGTGGTCGCAATCAAGAGATGGGCGGTTATGCACCGGCACAATCAGCACCACAACCAAGCTATCAATCTCGTCCAGCACAATCTGCGCCAGCGCCACAAACTGAGCCACCAATGGACGCATTTGATGACAACATTCCATTCTAAGTTACATATAATTTAAAACTGTAAAATAAAATCTATATAAATATAGAGAACCCTTTATTTTAAAAGGGTTCTCTTTTTTTACATTTATTTTGACATGGAAAGCTTATTTTGCAGTTAAATTGTAGATTTAAGAATTAATTGAATTCAATTTCTTCATTAAGTCTATTATAAATATCAACTTGAGTTTCAACTCGAAGTTCATTTACAAGCCAGCCTCTTAATAAAGCTTGTCTAATAAAATCATCAATACGATTAACTCCATTTATTTCTTTTAAGGTTACAACAACTCCAAATCGTATCCCATCACCATCTCTTTTCCTTAAACGTTCAATAGTCTTAACACTCATTCCCCATTGTGGGTTAGATGTATTAAGAACAGATTTAGATCGTTTTTTCGGGGTAAAAGATTCACCAATATGTTTTACGTTATCCCATTTTCTGAAAATAGATCGTGCAGAATTTTCTTTAATATATCCAGGAGCATCATCAAAATGCTGCCTATCGCCATTAATTGGCTCTATGCCTTTTCCAGTTAATCTTCCAAAAGTGATATTTAATTCAGTATTAGTATAATCAACACCTTGATTTCGCGAGCATTTAGGAAAATAACACATTGTTGCTTTAGCAACATAAGGGTATTTATTTTCAGATAATGGTACTGGAAAATTGTAATTATAAGAGTTATATTTTTCTGAAATATCTGAAACAATAAACTTAATTTCATCATCAGGCGTTGAAAGAATATCCTCTATTCTGATTGGAATAATTCCATTTCCAATCAGTATTCTTTCTTTAAAAGTTTTTTTGTCATTCCAGTTGATGGCAGAATCAATCAATAGCGCCTTAGCTTCTTCACGACTTAATCCCATGATATAAATTAAATATGCTAACTTTCTTGCAACAAGGGGGGCTGCATAACTTGTGCCACTAACTCTTGCGGAACCTAAAGGTTCACATACATTGATAAATTGGCCATTCCCGCCGCCATAATAAGCAATATCTGGTTTAATAAAAAATGATAAGACAATCCCTTTGCGGGAATAATTTGCCGGATGATTATTAAAATCAACCGAATTTACGATTAATGAATTTAATGAATCGGCGGGAGAACCAATTTTTTTTCGTTGTTCTCCATTCATTTTTCCATTAGTACCGGCAATCACAAAAATAACATCATATTCAAACTGAATCTCATCTAAAACTGCCGCTTCAGCTGAAATGAAATTATCTTTTATTTCATCATTGGAACCGAGTGATAAATTCCATACCTTGATGTCTGTATTTTGCGATACGATTTCTCTAATTTGTTTAATGATATTAAATGAATTAAATCCTTTATGAAGAGCTACACCAAAATGTCTTACTTGAAATCTACCACAGCCATCATCAAGATTTTTATTCAGATTAGGAGCATCTACAATTAATGAAGATACGGCTGTTCCATGTTTGTAATCTGCTGCTTCTTTACGAATATCATCTGAAATCCAATCGTGATACTCAACCCATTCACTAAAATAGACATTTCGATCAAATAAGGTATCAATGACACCTATAACAGGCTCTGTTTTAGGCGAAGGGATAGGTATTTCAACTTGATTTGTCATACCTTGAAAGTCTTCTGGTGATAATGATGAAAAATTTTCAACAGCCATAGATACTAGATAAGGAACTTTGGATAAAACTATATCCAATTTTTTTTCATCTAGTAGAACGGTAGTTCGATCTAAGATATTGGCAGTAGATATATCAATATTGATTTTTTTTAACAGTTCATGAATATTGGTATTAACATCATAAAAAGTAACAATAGAATTTCTTAAATCTTGTTTTTCTACTTTTTCGATACTAAATTCCTCAACGAAAAAAGCGTCTCTTAAGTATTGTTTAAAAGTACTTTTTGATAATGAATAATCACCATAATTTAAAGTATCAAATATAAATGATTTATTGAAT
>NZ_CALJRX010000123.1 GCF_937976265.1 uncultured Haemophilus sp. | reverse complement strand
GGAAAGAGGGCTTGATGGCGTAAAATCGCCTTATACAAACCTTCAAACACCGAAAGTAGTGAAGCCAAAGATGAAAAAGAAAGGCATTGAAATTCCAGAAACCACAGACTTTTCACCTAAAGCGGCTTAAAAATAAGCCGCTTGTCATCGTTATTTTTCAGCAAACACTCGAATTTGCTCTGCGCCTAAATGCCCTGGCACAGTTTTCTTCACATTTAAATCAGAATCTAAAAATAGATTAAACGGATAACCTCGAACATGAACACGATCAATAATTTCACCATTTTCATCTAGCAAAACTTTAATATTTTTATATTCTAGCCCTTTGTACCATTCAATAAAATCAGCAGATGATTTTTCACCTTTATGACCTGGCGAAACAATGGTAATCACTTCAAAATTGCGATCTTTTTCCGCACTTAAATCATCAATTTCAGCTAATCCTGCCAAACAGATCGGACACCAAGATGCCCACATTTTTACATACACAGGTTTGCCTTTATATTGGCTTAAAGTAACTGGCTGATTGTTTAAATCTTTGAGTTGCACATCCGACAAATTGGTTTGTGCAAAAGTGTTTAGGCTGAATGCCATTAAAAATATTGATAGTAGTTTTTTCATTGCTTTTTCCTTTTATAGATTTCTTTTGTTGAGATTATGCTTTACGAAAAATTATTCGTAATCAATAAAATGCCCATCACGATAATTAAAATTCCGCCACCGATTTTAAATTTGTCTAAGTGTTTATTTAACCCTTTAGCACGTTTGAGCAAGCTGTCAGAGAAGAACGAAAACAATACAAACGGAGTTGCAAGCCCCAAGACATAAATGAACATCATTGATGCACCGTAAAGTGCAGAGCCTTCATCGCCTGATAACGCTAACACAGAAGCCAGAATCGGGCCAATACAAGGTGTCCAACCAAGACTAAACGTTAAACCAAGCACAAATGCCTCAAGTGCGGTCGATTTTCCTGATGTTTTGATTTCCACTAATTTCGTGCGTTCCAACAAACCAATTTTGAAAATGCCAAGTTGATGAATACCCAAAATAATCACGATAACGCCAGCGATAATGCGGGTGGTGTTACTAAATAAAATATTCCCTAAAAAACCAAAACTAAAGCCTAGACTTACAAATGTAAGGGAAAGCCCTAAAATAAATAAAAAAGTATTTAGGACTTTTTTACCGCCTTTACTCAAAATACCAAAATAAATTGGAATAATCGGGAAAATACAAGGCGAAAGAAAAGAAGCAAGCCCCGCTAAAAATACCGTTCCAATAAGGAGTTGTTGATCTAACATCCTGCATCTCCTTATTTTTTAATGGATTGAATCAAATATCCGTATCCTGCCTTTTCCATTTCGGCTAACGGAATAAATTTAATTGATGCACTGTTAATGCAATAACGCAAACCGCCTTTATCTTTCGGACCGTCATCAAAAACGTGCCCCAAATGGGCATTGCCCGCACGGCTTAACACTTCGGTGCGTTGCATATTAAAACTATTATCCGTTTGATAATGCACTACCTCTTTTGCTATTGGTTTCGTAAAACTTGGCCAGCCACAACCAGATTCAAATTTATCATTTGAAGAGAAAACAGGCTCGCCTGTGGTGACATCAACATAAATACCCGGTTGGAAATTATCCCAATATTCGTTACTAAAAGAGCGTTCAGTATGTTTGCCTTGCGTCACATCATATTGAAGTGCGGTCAATTTTTGCT
>NZ_CALJRX010000122.1 GCF_937976265.1 uncultured Haemophilus sp. | reverse complement strand
GCGAATCCATACCGCTCAAACAAAATATCCACGATTATTTCAAAGCCGAAGTGCAGCCGCACATCAGCGAAGCATGGCTGAATATGGAAAGCGTGAAAATCGGCTATGAAATCAGCTTCAATAAATACTTCTACCGCCATAAACCATTACGCAGCCTTGCAGAAGTTGCCCAAGACATTCTTGCGCTGGAAAAACAAGCAGACGGCTTGATTAGTGAGATTTTGGGAATATAAGGCGCATTTTGTGATGTTTGGGCGGGGCTTTAACAGAACCGCAAATTGCACCGATAAGAGTGGTCAGATTTTAAGGATTTTTTGCAAATGAGACGATACGAGAGTTACAAAGATTCGGGCGTGGAATGGCTGGGGGAAGTGCCGAGTCATTGGGAAGTGAAAAAAATGAAATTTCTCTTCCAAGATACCTCAATTAAAAATAAACCAGATGAAACGCTTTTATCCGTAACACAAAATCGTGGTGTTATCCCAAGAGATTGGCTTGAAGAACGAACAGTTATGCCTTCAGGTAGTCTCGAAACATTTAAATTTATTGAGAAAGATGATTTTGCAATTAGTTTACGATCTTTTGAAGGTGGACTAGAAATTTGCCATCATGATGGGATAATCAGTCCCGCATATACAGTTTTGAAATATAACAAAAAGCTTTTGAATAATGGTTACTATAAATATTTATTTAAATGCCAAAAATTTATTTCAGAAATGCAAACTTCTATTGTAGGTATTAGGGAAGGTAAAAATATTTCTTATGAAGAATTAAAGTATTCTTTTCTCCCTATTCCTCAAACAAATGAACAACAAAAAATCTCACAATTCCTAGACGATAAAACCGCCAAAATCGATCAGGCGGTGGATTTGGCGGAAAAGCAGATTGCCCTGCTGAAAGAGCACAAGCAGATTCTGATTCAAAATGCGGTAACCCGAGGCTTAAACCCTGATGTGCCGTTAAAAGATTCCGGTGTGGAATGGATAGGGCAAGTACCGGAGCATTGGGAAGTGAAGAAAATTACTCATATTTTCCCAAATATTGGTAGTGGTACAACACCAAACTCTAGTGATCCTAGTTTTTATGAGGGAAATATTAATTGGTTGCAAACGGGTGATTTAACTGATGGATATATTTATAAAACCAGCAAAACAATTACTCATAAAGCCTTACAAGCTTATTCAACTCTGAAAATTTATCCTAAAAATAGTCTTGTAATTGCTATGTATGGAGCAACAATAGGAAAAGTTGGATTACTGCAAATTGAGACGACAACAAATCAAGCTTGTTGTGTATTAAGCGCAGCTTTGAATATAGAAATAAAGTATATTTTTTATCTATTTCAGGGAATAAAAGAAAGTTTAGTTGCTATGTCTTATGGCGGTGGTCAACCTAATATAAGCCAAGAAAAAATAAAAAGTCTAAAGTTGCCTTTTCCAAATTCGAGCGAGCAAGAACAAATCGCAGACTACCTAGACAAACAAACCGCTAAAATTGATCAGGCTATTGCATTAAAAACAGCCCATATTGAAAAGCTGAAAGAATACAAAAACGTGTTGATTAACGATGTGGTAACCGGCAAGGTGCGGGTATCGGTGTGAAAAGTGCGGTCAAAAAATCCGATGGATTTTGAATATTGGCAGCGCTGATAATTTGGACGTAATGAATAAATTTCAAAAAAATTTCACAAAAGAGTACAAAATGGTTTCAGAAACAAAGGAAAAAGATTTGGAAATCGCCATTGAAAAAGCCTTAACCGGCACTTGGCGTGAAAACATGGAAAATAAGCTGGGCGAGCCGAAGGCGGAATACCTGCCGCGCCATCATGGTTTTGAGCTGGCATTTTCACAGGATTTTGATGCGCAGTTTGCGATGGACACGCGCCTGTTTTGGCAATTCCTGCAAACCAGCCAAGAGGCAGAACTTGCCCGTTTTAAAC
>NZ_CALJRX010000121.1 GCF_937976265.1 uncultured Haemophilus sp. | reverse complement strand
TGACAAGGAGCCTGAATTTTAACGATTGAAACCAATAAAAGCAAGGAATTATTACGCTGTTTCCCCTAAATGTTCAATCATTTTTAAATCCATTCTTACGAATAATCTCTTGCGCATACTTGCTCAATAAAAATTGATAAAATTGTTGCGTCAATTCGGTGTCACTCAGCATAGCGAGAACATACTCTGCGCGAATATCATATTCGGATGGTAATGCATGACAAAGCATCCCCGCATTTTCTAATCTTGTCTGGTAATGCGCATAGCCCAACATCATATCCGCATAATCGTTTTTCAAGAGATAATGTGAAGCTATTTCACCTCGCGGTATAACAACTTGATTTTCTGTTCCTCCAACCAATTTCAATGCCTTCGATTTTAACTTTTTACCTTGTTCTGGATAATCTTTTTCAATAAGGTCAAAAAGCTGCCAAGTATAATCACCGCAAGGATCGCAAACCGGCGTTGACATGGCTAACCGATATTGTTCATCAAAAAGCAACTCAAGGGTATCTCGCTGAAATTCTGGCTGATTTTTTGTTGTCAGCATAAGTTGATTATAAGTGAGTACCTGCTTCTGAAAAACTCGACTCCCTAGTGCCGATACATTTTCTGAATTCGCACTAATAAAAACATCAGCTAACTCCCCTTCCATTATGCGTGTTTTCAACAAACCAGCGGGACCAAATATGCATTCAATTTCTACTTCATTACATTGTTTAAATGCACCAGTAATTTCCAATAAGGCATATCGAAAGCTTCCAGCGCTATAAATAGTGAGTTTATTCATCTCTCTTTCCTTCTAACAACACCTCATAAACCGGCACGAAATGGCTAAACTGTTGCTGTTGATATTGCGATTGTTCAACAATCATGGGTAAATGAAAAAGTGCGGTCAGATTTTCAGACGTTAATATTTCATCCGTTTGCCCAAAACGAATAAAATCTCGATTGATCAAAAGTGTTTTATCCGCAATCGCTTGTGCATGGTTAGGTTGATGCGTGGTGAAAATAATTCCTAAGCCGTGCTTTTTCGTTAATTGTCTTAAAAGTGATAATACCGCATCCTGATTGGCTAAATCTAATGCAGAAGTGGGTTCATCCAACAGCATTAAACGACATTCGGACGCAATAGCACGCGCAATCAAGATCAACTGGCGCTGCCCTCCTGAAAGTGAAGCAAAATCTTGCCCGGCTAAATGCTGTAACTGTAAATCGGCCAACGCTTGTAATGCGACTTCAATATCTTTGGGTTTGGGCTTACTAAAGGTGGCAATATGGTTTGAACGCCCCATTAGCACAATATCCAATACCGAATAAGCAAAAGGAGCACTGAAAAATTGTGGGACAAAACCAATTGAATCATTCAGCTGAATATTACCTTGTAAGGGACGATGAATGCCAAGTAACAGATCTAACAAAGTACTTTTGCCACAACCATTTTGCCCTAAGATGGCAAGAATCTCGCCAGCTTGTAAATTGAAATTGAGATGTTGAAAAAGCAAATTGTTTTTTTCATAGGTAAATGCAAGATCGTTTACTTTAATCAAATCAGTCACGCATCGCTCCATTTCGTTTTAAACGATAAACCAATATACCAAATAAAGGTGCACCAATAAGTGCGGTTAAAATACTGATCGGAATTTCATTGTCAGTCAACGCACGAGCAGCATTGTCCACCCACAGCATATAAATAGCCCCCACTAGCATTGTACAAGGCAGTAAACGTTGGTGATTGGCACCGACCAACATTCGGCTAATATGTGGAATAATCAAACCTACCCAGCCAATACTGCCGCTAATCGCCACTTGGCAAGCCACTAAAGTTCCGCTAAGACCAATCACCAGCCAGCGTAATCGTCCAACTTTCACACCTAACGCTTTTGCCTCTTTATCCTCTAAAGAAAGTAAATTTAAGCGCCAACTCAGTTTCAGCAATAAGGTCGAACAACACACAAAAGGGACTAAGAAAAATAGCCATTTTTCCGTATTAGCCGTGGCGAAACTGCCCATCAACCAAAACACGATACTCGGTAATTTTTCTTCGGTGTCGGAAACATACTGCAACAGACTCACTAATGCAGAAAACAGCCCACTTAAAATCATCCCGATTAAAATCAACATCAGTAAACTTCTTCGACCAAACTTTACGCTAAACAAAAAAACGAGCACTAATGTACTTAAACCGAAAAAAATCGTACTGGCAAATAAGCCATACAGACTCAAACTAAAAAAAATGGCCAACGTGCCGCCAAATGCTGAACCTGAGGTAACGCCAATAATATGCGGATCGACCAACGGATTACGAAAAATGCCCTGTAATGCGGCGCCGCTTAAGGCTAATCCAGCCCCCACACAAAGAGCAGATAAAATACGCGGTAAACGAACTTGGAAAATAACTTGCTGATGGATTGGATCAATAGGAAGTGCGGTCAATTTTGCCGTTAAAATTTGCAAAATCTGCTCTAGGGATAAAGCATAACGCCCGATTCCTAAAGAAATCAAGGCGCTTGCCACCAACACAATGAGCAAAATGCCCATCAATTTGGAATGTTTATTTAGCATTATTTTTGATACGGCTGACGATAGAATTTTAAATAGTAGTCATTCACCATTTTATCTAAATCGATATCTTGGAATTTTTGCGGATATAGCGATTTTGCTAACCAAACTTCACCTAATGCCAAAGCTTCTGGCATCGGATAGCCCCAAGCTTTCGCATATTCCGGCATTAAAAACACTTGGTTATTTTTCACTGCATCAATATTAGCCCAAGCTGCATCTTCTTTAATTTGTGACACCACTTTAGGGTAACGATCTTGTACCAAAATCACTGCCGGATTCCACTCAAGTACATTTTCCATAGATACCTGTTTAAAGCCTTTCACTGTCGCCGCCGCGACGTTGTAAGCACCTGCATGTTCCAACATTAAACCGGTATATTTACCCGAACCATAGGTATTTAAATCTGGATTAGCCATGTAAGTACGAACGCGTTTATCCGCTGGAATATCGCCTAAACGCTCCGCTAACATTTTACGATTCGCAAAAGCCGCTTTAACTAATTCTTTGCCTTGTTGTTCTTTTTCAAACACTTGGGCAATCAGTTCAATACCTTGAGTTAAGCCTTCGTTATAAGCTTTATCTTCATCAGCCAAGGTTGGATTAAGTTTATCTTTATCGCTGCCTGTTCGTAGAGAAATGGCAATTACCGGAATACCTGTATCAGCAATTTGTTTAATCATTTCCGGTGGCGCATAGTTGGTTACAAACACCACATCCGGTTTTAATTCCAATAAACTTTCAATATTCACCGAATTTAAATCGCCAGGCATAGCCATTTTTTCTAATTCCGGCGCTAAACGTACATAATTTTGCCCCAGTTGTTTTTTCCAATTTGATAACACGCCAACGATTTGTTTAGTGGCATCTAATTGCACGGCAATATTGAGTGTTTGATGCTGTAATACGACTGCGCGCTGAATATGATCGGGAATCGTCACTTGACGATCTAATTGATCAGTTACCACACGGTCAGCTAAAGCCGAGGTGGAAAATATGCCGAACAATGCGGCAACGAACAAGCGGTTTAATTTCATGAGTTATCCTTAAAATGAAAATGGATCTAGATTATACAACAGAATATATAGCGATATATACAAAACAACAGATGTTCTAAACAAAACGACTATGCTTTACTAATCACCACCTTAATATCCTCTGGCGCCGCATAATAAGGCGCAGAAGTGATAAACAAATTAATACCAAGCTTGGCATAATCCGCTACATTGTTTTTATTCACACCACCCGCGACAGAAAGCGTAATATTTTTGCCTTGTGATTGAATTAAATCTAATGCAGCCTGCACATCCTCGAGCGACCATTTATCCAACTGAATAATATCGGGAGAAGCCTTGATTATTTGTTCAAATTGGGCAAAATTATCCGCTTCTAAGGTAATCTTATTTTCTGGCGCTTCGCGCTTTAAGGTTTCCACGATATGCACCCAATTATTTGGTTCAGCTAATAAATTGCGGTGATTCGTGAAAACCAGCAAGGTTTCACTCACACCTTGACGATGGATGTGTCCACCAGCAGCCAG
>NZ_CALJRX010000120.1 GCF_937976265.1 uncultured Haemophilus sp. | reverse complement strand
CCAGGGACCTGCGGATTAACAGTCCGTCGCTCTACCGACTGAGCTATCGGGGAATGGGGCGTATTATAATGGCTGGAAAAAATGTGTCAATCAATATTTTTAAGAAAATGGTACAAAATATTTCAAATATTTGAATGTTAAAAATATTTTGTAATCAAGTTTCACATGCTTCCCAGCCGTTTCAGACGGCCTTTAGTATTTGGCGTTAACCAATTTGCCGTTTTGGAACACTTGCTGCTGCATCACCGTGCCGTTGTAAGCGTAAGTGGTTAACGAGCCGTTGCTTGGCGTGGCGCGGAACTGCATCAGTTGGTTGCGGCTGAGGACGTAGGGGTCCGTGCGTTTTTGGCTGTTGTCGCTGTAAAAGTCTTGGACGACATATTCGTTGTTGCGTTTGCTGATCAGTTGGCGATGGAAGCCGCCTTTGACTGCGCTGTTGCTGGGTGTGCCGTGCGCATCAAAATAGGTTACGATTTGTTCTTCTGTGATGCGGATGCCGTCTGAATCCGCATCTTTGGTAGTTTTGGTTTTGTCCAAGCCGACAGGGATGTTGATGGATGTACCCAAGCCGACATGGCGGCCGATGCTGGTGCCGACGCCTAAGCCGACGGAAACGCCGGGTGTGCCGACTGTACATGCGCTGAGTGAAGCGGCCAAAAGGGCAGGCAAGAGAACTTTTTTCATAATGTGTATCCTTGTAATAAGAAAGGAAACTGTTTGGATAATGCCGCAATGGAGAGTTTCTTTGGGCGATTAAAAACGGAATGCTTTTATGGTCGGGAATTTAATACACGAGAGGAGATAGTTAATGCGGTAAGGGATTATTTGGATTACTATAATAATCGACGGATTCAACTAAAATTAAAAGGACTGAGTCCGATACAATATCGTCTTCAGTCCTTATGTGAATAGTCCAGATTTTTGGGGTCAGATCAAGATTACACTCGTTTTTAGTAAAAAGGGCATGGCCCTTGAAATTAACCCGATTGCTCCCAATATTAGCGGGGAACAATCACATAAAAAGGATAAAAATATGGCAGAAGTATTTCATTCAACCGACGCGTCTTTCGAAACGGACGTGTTAAATGCAGATGTACCGGTATTATTGGATTTTTGGGCGCCTTGGTGCGGTCCTTGCCGCATGGTCGGTCCGATTTTAGAAGAGTTGGCGGCGGAATACGGTGACAAAGTAAAAATCGTTAAAATGAATATCGACGAAAATCAAGGTACGCCGGCACAATTCGGGGTGCGCAGTATTCCGACCTTATTGTTGTTTAAAGACGGAAAAGTGGTCGCAACTCAAGTGGGCGCATTGCCAAAAAATCAATTGGCGAATTTTGTTAATCAAGCGCTTTAATCCATCCCTTCTTTAAAATCCCGACATTATTCGGGATTTTTTTCTGTCTGAATTTCCCTTGTAGGTTTAGATTTTGATCTAGATCAAATCAAAATATGCTTATTGATTTTGAGAATGATTTTTATTGAACTAAATTAATATTTTCGTATAGAATTAATCACCTTTTTGTAATCATCATTTTTAATTTATTTCAATTGTGAAATTGCTCTTTTTCTCTTTTCTTTTGGGTTTAATGATTACCGATGACGCTCATGCGACGGATACTACAACCGTAGCAGAATACAACGCTCCCGAACGAAATGTCACGGAAGCTAAGCCCATTACAGAAATAAAAAATTTACCTGATGCCCCATTAGCTAGATCCAAACGGTTGATTCACCTGGCAGAACAAGATATTCAATCAAATAAAATGCTTGCTGAACAGTTACTGAATCAGACGATTGAACGAGGAAATCCGGATGCTATTGAAAATGTGCTGAAAATTTACCGCACTTTTGCTGAGACGGATCCGCTATTAATTGCTTTTGCCGAAGCGCAAATCGCCAAAAAGCGCAGTGACTGGGAAACGGCCATTGTTAAATATCGCGAAATTTTAGCCGAGCGACCGGATTTAACACCTGTTCGGATACAGTTAGCCATTGCTTTATTCTATGAACAACAGGATTCCGCTGCTAAAGAACAATTTGATAAAGCCGCAACGGATAAAACCATACCACCGGATATTTCTCATTTAGTGCAGCAATATCTAGAAGCATTAGCTCAACGCGATACCTGGCGGTTGAACCTATCTAGCAATTATTTGCGCGATGAAAATGTGAACAACGTATCAGCAGAACGATATATTGAAGGCACTGCATTCCGAAAAAATGACGTTATGTTGCCAAAAAGTGCACATGGTATTGGTTATTACTTTAATCTTGCGCGAGATTTCAACCTGTATGGTGCCCATTATTTACATATTGAAAACGAGTTACGTGGCAAAAACTACTGGGACGCGCATGATTACGACGATATTCTCAACCGAACCTATTTAGGCTATACCCATAAAAGTGCGGTGCAAACATGGTCGGTTTTACCCTTTTACGAGCGTGAATGGTATGGCAATCACCGCTATAAATGGATGTCCGGTGTGCGCGGAGAATTTAACCGTCGGTTAAACGAAAACTGGCAAATTTCCACCGCACTTGAATTCGGAAAAGAACGCTACCATGGCGGCAACGCCTTATTAAACGGCACGATTAAATTAGCCTCGCTAACCTTATTATGGCGCCCCGTGCCGCACCGTTATTTTTTCGGCGGCATAGATTTCACCAGAGATTCCTCCGTCACTAAACGTTATAGTTATGATTTGAAAACAGTACGCATCGGTTGGGGCGAAGAGTGGAATTGGGGCATTTCAACCCGTTTAAGTTTCTCCGCCTCAAAACGCGATTATAAAGATAATCTTGTGCTTGGTTCGGTTTTCTATTTCAGTAAAGCGCGCGAAGACGAAATCTATCACATCAATGCCACCGTCTGGAAACGTGACTGGCATTTATGGGGAATTACGCCAAAACTAAATTATCACTGGCGTAAACAACACAGTAATTTTGACAGCTTATATTCTTATTCCGATAAAAGTGTCAATGTGCTGTTTGAAAAAACGTTTTAATCAAATGTCATATACTAAAAGGGCCAACTCATGAATAAAAATGTTGTAAATCTTACCGTCGCGATTTTAATGTCATTAGGAATAACGGCTTGTTCGTCTGGTGGCGGAGAAAATGTCGGTATATCGCAGGCAGAATATACCGGGCAACAGGCTGCTGAATCATTAGCAACCTATAAAACGGAATCTGATGCAGCTCTAACAAGTTTAAATGATGCAATTGCAACATTAAAAGAAGCATTAGCCGAAGTACAGGCCGCAACAACGGCAAGTGTGGCAAATGCCGCTTTATTAAAAGCACAAACTGCTTTAGCCACAGCGAAAAGTGCAGCAAGTACCATTAATAATGCTGGTGAAAATGCATCGGGATTAGCAAGTAAAGCTTCATCTTATTCTTCAACCGCAACAAGTGATGCAGCTTATTTGGAAAGTTTAGTATCTCAAGCTGAAGCGCTCTTATCTCAAGCAACGGCGCTTACAACTGAAGTAGAAACAAAAGCAACTGAAATTGCTGTGGCAGAAGAAGCTGAAAAATTGAAAGAAGCCCAATATCAAGCAAATGTAGCGACCGTGAAAAATTATTCAAATAGTTATTTTGCCAATGATAGCAGTGCAATTTACAAATATTTGACCGATGAAACAGAAAAGGCAAAATTAATTGCAACCATTAATAGCCAATCAAATATTAGTGCTGGAACTTGTACCGCAACAAACACTTCAAAAACTCAAGGTGCTTGTAGTACAGCTTTAGAAAAAGGAACAGTTTTAGGTTCCTATAAGCAAAGTTATTCTAGCTATGCCGCCATTCGCGAAGACTACAATAAAGATATCGAGAATGTACCTTCGAACTCGTATGTTTATATGGTTTCAACGCCCACTCTAGATAAAAATGCCGTTGTTGATGCGACTTATAAAGGACAGGTTTCTTATTCTTATAAAAATATGCCCACCATTACAACTATAGATGGACTCACATTAAATGTTAAGGACGCGACCATTAGCGGTAATGTTGTAAAAACGCAAGTGTCTGGTTCAGGAAAAGTGACAAATACCACAGTAATGACATTTAATGATGGGGCAATTTCTGCATCAGATGAAAAGGTGGCTTTTAGTGGTGATGTAACCTTCCACTATGGCTCTAAAGCCTTTAATACAAGCACTAAAGCAGATTTTAACGGTACTTATAAAGGTCAATTTGCAGGGGCAAATGCAGAAGAAGTTGTAGGTACGTTTGAAAGTACAGGTACAACAGATGATACTTCAGTACAAGGGGCATTTGCTGCATCTAAATAATTTTTAAGTGAAGTTAATTTTGATCTCATTTTATTATCATTTTGGGAACCATTAATATGCAAAAAACAAAAAACGCACTGCTAATTAGCAGTATCCTATTTCCAATAGGATACTGCGGTCCTGCTTTTGCAGAAGAAACAGCAATTGAGCCCACAGCTGAAACGACAGATATTGTCGCGGATACAAGTACTGAACAACTTGATACTATCGTTGTTTCCGACTCCTCATTTAGCCAACAAATTGGTACACAACGTATTACTGAGAAAGAAATTGCAACGCGCCCAACAACAAACGGTAATATCACGGAATTATTGAAAAATAACCCGAATGTGCGTTTTTCACAAAATTCTAATAGTTCAACCTCAGGTGGGGAAATTCGTCCTGATGAAGTCTCTTTCCATGGTGAATTGTATTACAACAATAATTTTATTATAGATGGCATGTCCAATAATGATAACTTACATCCTGGAGCAGGACATTCGGCTAAATACACATCAAATACCCAAGCTTATAACCTTCCTGAGGGCGGCACGCAATCTATGTGGATTAACACGAGCTTATTAAAATCAGTAGAAGCATTTGATAGCAATATCAGTGCTAAATACGGTGATTTTACTGGTGGGGTTATTAATGCAGAGTTAAAAGATCCTGATTTATCACGTCCTAGCGGTAAAATTTATTATCGTACTACAAGAGATGCTTGGGCGAAATTCCATGTTGATAAAGATAAAGTGGAAAGTTTCAATAGCGCTACCGCACTTGATCAACAATCTCAGTTTACCAAACATATCTTTGGTTTTAATTTGAATCAACCATTATCAGACAAAGCTGGCATGTTAGTTGCCTACACAAAAACTATTTCTGATATTGAGTTTTATCATTCCGTATTACGAGACGTTGATTCTAGTGGCAATATTATTGATGAAAATATTTCAGAGCCACAACGTCGTACGAATGAAACGCTATTATGGAAAGGTATTTACCTGCCTGATAACGGTGATTTATGGCGTTTAACTGCATTATATTCCCCTCACAAATCTAAAATGACGCGTGCGAATTTCAAAAATGGCGGATTTGAAACAATGGGCGGTGGTGTTCAGGTTTCTCTTGAATGGGAAAAAGAATGGGACGCTATAAAAATGAAGTCCTACTTGGGTTATAAAAGAACGCGAGATGAAGTGGCTAATGATGCTAATGATTACCATGGTTATAAATATAATCGTGGTGCAAGTTATCCAAATTGGGTAGGGAGCAGTACGACTTCTCCTTGGGGTGGGTATGGTAAATTTTATAACCAAAAAACGATTTATACCGCTAAACAAGATTTTTCTGTAAAAGAGTTTGATTGGGCAGGGGTGTCGCATAAAATTATTTTTGGTTGGAGTGCTGATTATGCTAAAGCCAAATATGTTCGGGAAACTGACAGCTCAAATTATATTTACACAATTAATAACAATGTAATCTGTAACGGGGCAGATGCTTGTTTAGACGGCAATCAGTATGCTTATGAACGTCAATATTATGCCCAACGCAACATTGAAGTGAATGATAGCAATCTGGCAGCCTATATTGAAGACAACGCCAAATGGAAAAACCTCGAAGCCACGCTTGGTTTTCGTGTGAACTACAATAAATCTCTAGGCAATACAAATTTATCTCCGCGTTTTTCTACCTCTTATGACGTGTTTGGTGATGGCTCTACTCGTTTATTTGGTGGTGCAAACCGCTACTATTCAGGCTCTATCTTATATCGTAAATTAAGTCAGGGCATCAGCGAATATGTCAATATGACACGTAGCTTTGATACTAGCACTAATCAGATTAATGATTGGACAATAAATAGAACTGGCTCAAATACTGTTCGTTCATTGGATACAAGAGTCAAAACGCCCTATGCGAATGAATATGTTCTCGGTATCTCTCAAGATTTTCTTGATAGCAACTGGACATTCAAATGGGTGAAACGCCAAAGTCGTAATGGTTTTGCTCAACAAACTCGCTATGTCAATGGCACAGCTTATAGAGTATTTTCTAACGATGGTTCTCGTGATAATGATAACTTTACTATTACAGTCCAACCCAAATCACCATATAAATTTGAATATGCCAATATTGGCTGGCAATTAAGTGCGTCAAGAAGTATTTCGAAAAGTAACTTTAATAGTTATACAGATACGATTTCCGATAACACCGAGCGTGCTGTTTATAAGGGCGTATTGCTAGATAATGGCGAAGTTCCACCAAGTGATTTTAATACACCATGGGCTGTATCCTTTAATTTGATTACGGAATTTCCTAAATGGAATTTAACTTGGCAACAAGGTTTTAAATTTACACAAGGTCGAGAATATTTAGAAGCTAATGATAGCAAAATTGACTGTTCTGCATCTTATAACCGTGCAATGTGTGGTTCATATATGGGAATGGCAACCGAATACACGGATAAAGTGGCGGGAAGTGAATTCGCGGTTAACTGGCGTTTCATCTATAAAGTGCCGACATATCAAAATCAATTCTTAGAATTAACATTAGATATTAATAACGTGCTTAATAGAAAAAGCGCATCAGGCACAGCAGAAGGTACAAAATATTACAAAATGGGCCGTAACTTCTGGCTTGGGGCAAGCTATAACTGGTAAATCATATTTAATCGACGTTGCAAAGTGCGGTGAAATCTGACCGCACTTTTTTAATCAAAAAGGAACCTGAAGTGCGGTCAAAAAATAAATTGTTTTTAGCCTTATATTTAGCGTTTAACGTGCAGGCGATGGCGGAAATCTCAACGCCTATTCAGGGAAAATTGGATAACGGATTGCGTTATACCCTGTTACCTTTACACGAAGAAAAAGGGCATTTGGAAATTCGTATGAAGATCAATGCGGGCGCAGTGGACCAAAAAGATCACCAACACGGCGTGGCACACATGGTGGAACATTCGGTGTTCCATCAGTCCGATAAATATCCTGATGTGATGACGTATTTGCACGCCAATAAATGGGTGCGCGGCAAAAATTACAATGCAGTGACAACGGCGGATAGCACCACTTATATGCTTACGCCGCCGGCGAAAGCAACGTTGGAAGAAAGTCTGGATGTGTTGGATCAAATGCTGTTCCATGCGAAATTAACCCAAAAGGATTTGGACAGTGAACATAAAATCATTATGGAGGAATGGCGTCAGGGATTAGGCGTGGGTTCAGCGATGAATCAACAGCGCACAACCGCGATTCGCGCCGATTCGCGTTATACCCGTTCGCCGGTTATCGGCACGGAACGGGCGATTGCCACGATGCCGGCGTCCGAATTACAGGATTTCTATCATACCTGGTATGTGCCGAATAATATGCAAGTGTTGATTATGGGAGATTTTGACCCGAAGCAAGCCAAAGCCTTGGTCGCTAAATATTTTGGTGATGAAAAAGCAAAACCGACACCTGTTCGTGATTATCTTGAACCGACTTTAAAAGATCGTATTCTGATGTCGAAAGTGCAAGACCCTCGTAGCGGCGTAAGTCAAGTCGCGTTTGTATTCCGTTTTGATGAAAGCGCTGCCAAAGGACATACGGAACAGGCACGCTTTGAACGGATGGTAAATCGCATTGCGTTAGCAGCGATAACCCAACGTGTTCGTAATGAAAATGCGAAAAAAGGTAATTTACCGAAAGGTGTAGAAGGCCTAGTCGTCCGAAAATCTGATATTGGTCAGAAAACAGCAGCACTGGCGATTTTTGCAAGTGTTGGCGAAACATCACATAAAATCGGATTAACACGCGTACTAACCGAAATCGAACGTTTAAAACGTTACCCGATTACAACGGAAGAATTAGCGAAACAGAAGGCGCTGATCCAAGCGCAATTGGATAATGCGAAAAAAAATAAAAGTGATCGCGATTTTCAAGGCTGGGTGCAGGCGATGATG
Organism: uncultured Haemophilus sp.; assembly: GCF_937976265.1. GTDB lineage: Bacteria > Pseudomonadota > Gammaproteobacteria > Enterobacterales > Pasteurellaceae > Haemophilus_D. Next base: position 2,188 of record NZ_CALJRX010000120.1, on the reverse strand, counting down.
ACTACCGTGTTATCAGACGAACCTTACCAGTCTCAGCCTGAGATTGCAGCGTTGGCTCAGCCGATTTTGGATAAAATTACCATCGATGATGTTAATGCTCGCATTCGTTCTTGGTTGAATGCAAAAGATCGCATTGTGCAATATCAGCCACCGCGTAAAACTCAGCTGAATTTAACAGTTGCCGATGTGGAAGCCGCCATGGCGGAAATAGACAAAGAGGAAATTAAGGCGCCCGTTAAAGAAAAAACGATTACTCCGATGGCGCTGGATGGTGTAGATACGCAAGGTGCGGTCAAAAAAACCGATGTTTTTAACGCGCAAAACGTCCAACACTGGATACTTTCAAATGGCGATAAAGTCGTATGGCTTAAATCCGAACTGGCGAAAGAACGCACCTATTTTAAAGCAATCAATCATGCCGGCTTTAAATCAGAAGGATTGGGCGAATGGCAAAGCCAGATTGCTGCACAACTGGTGGCACAAAATGCACCTTATGATTGGGATGTGGAACAGTTGAACCATTGGAAAGAATTGTCTAAGGTAAATCTTTCCATTGATCAGACCGAATCCAAATTGATTTTTGATGGTTCAGCAGATAATGATCGACTGAAAGATTTGTTCCGTTTGTTCTATGCCTATGAAATGGAAACGCATGTGAAAGATGGACTAGATGAAACCCAAGAACAGTTCACTCGGACATTGGATTTGCAAAATGAAAAAAGTGATGACAGTGAACGCCTGAAAGCACTGACCCGATTGCGCTATGGCGTTGAAAGCACCGATGTCTTGCCAACTAAAGACGAGCTGAAAGCGCTAACGAAATCAGAACTTGATACGCTCTGGGCAAAAATGGTAGCGGCACCAACGACTTATTACATTATGAGTAACATGAAAGAAAGCGAACTAAAAAAACTGGTTACGCAATATCTTGCCATTCCGCGCGGTCAGGAGTTGAAGTCTGCTATAAACTTGCCGACAGAAGGCAGAAACGTGGTTAAATTAAAGCAAAATTTAGATCCAAAATCGGAAGTGACATTCTGGATGTTCACGCCACATCCATGGCAAGGAAAAGATGCTATGCAAGTAGCATTGCTGCGTACTATTGCAGCTAATAAGCTAAAGTTGGCTTTACGCGATAAAGCGCTTGGCGTTTATAGCCTGCGATTTGAAAGTACATTAAATCCGCAAACGGCGCGTATTGAAAGCGAATTGAAATTCAGTACTGAACCCTCGAAAGCGGAAAGCCTGATTGAAGCGGCTCGTGCCGTATTGAAGGATTTGCCGAACATGATTACCGAAGAAGATGTTAAAACAGCAAAATCACAATTCATGCAAACGGAAAAACAACGTTTGAAAGAACCGGTTACGTGGATGAACCGTCTGATTTTGAGCGAAGAACAATTCGGCGATCCGCATTATCTGACCGAAATGCAGCAATTGTCGGATAACATCACTTTGGCAAAACTGAAAAAAATGGCGGCCAGTATTTATAACGAAAATAATCAGAAAACAGAAAAAATAGAAACAACTATAGTAGAAATTCCTTTCACTACAGTTACAAAAAATATTTCAAAAGATTCTGTTGATGAAATATCTAAAGTTATAACAGAAGGTAAAAATGGTAAGAAAGAGGTTACATCTAGAAATACATATATAAACGATAAACTTGTTGATTCTGTTGAAATAAGTTCTAAAATATTAGAAAAACCAATAGATAAAGTTATTCAAGTATCAAATAAATCAGTATCTAGAAGTGGTTCTAGTATAACTAGATCTAGTAATAGATGGAATTATACTGATCAAGAAATAGACCTTTTATGTGCAATAACTGCACAAGAATGTTCAACAAGCTATGAAGGTGCACTAGCAGTTATTACAACTGCAATGAATAGAGCTGCATCTTCAAAATGGAAACAATATGGTAAAGATCCTCTTTCACAATATAAGGGGAAAAACCAATTTACATATTCAATCGACGGTCTTTATAAGAGAAGACTTAATGGTAACTATAATTCATTTGTAAAACAAGCCGTTCTTGATGCTTTAAATGGTAAAAGAAATCATAATTATTTAAGCTTTAATTCAGCATCAACTGGAAGATCAGGTAAAATAATAGGTGATAATGTATATTTTTAAATTAAGACAATAAAATAAAAGTAATAATGATAATAAATGAACTTTAATATAA
>NZ_CALJRX010000119.1 GCF_937976265.1 uncultured Haemophilus sp. | reverse complement strand
CGACCAACACGCAAAATATCGCCTGCTTTAAAATGGCTTTCGGATTTATCTCGAATGGTGATGGTTTTACGCCCGGCGAGAATATCGGCTTCGAAGCGTTGATAAAAGGTAATGTCATTCATAAAGTGCGGTCAATTTTTAAGTGTTTTTTGTAACCATCCCCCTCTTTGGCAAAGAGGGGTTAGGGGAGATTCGGCAGAAGTTATATCAACCTCATAGAGAAATTCACGCTTGTTATCAAATCTCCCCCCAGCCCCTCTTTTCTAAAGAGGGGTGTTTTTTTATATCGTTATACCTGTTCTGTGCTCAAAATCCAGCCTAACTGTCTCAGTTGTTTATAACGTTCACGCGCTTGGGCTTTTTGCGTTTCTTCTACCGGTACAAAATCAATTAATTGTGTAAAGCTGTGGCTAAAATCCGGCACTTCCATTTGCAAATTGATCAGCAAATCACGACGTTGGGCATTGCGTTTGCCTTTCCAACTAATCTCAATTGGCGGTGCATATTGTGTTGCTTCACCTGAAAGATTATGAGGAACAAACTCATTCGGATCCCGTTGCCATAATGCTTCATCAATTAAAAATGCTTGCTCTTCTGTTTCGCACGCGATTAAAACTCGCTTGCCTAAACGCCACGCTTGAGCGGCAAGATCACAGGCAAGTTGCTCAACTGTTATCTTCTTTTCTGGATTTAAGAGATAAAATTGTGCGTTTTTTGCCATGATTGTGACTTCCTCATTTATCGTTTTGTAAACTGGCGGATTTTATCAAAAAAGCACTAAAAAATAAATCATCAACAAGGTGATTAACGCAAATAGAAAAAACACGAAAATTTTTTACCGCACTTTTATGATCTACATCACAAAAGTGACTTTTAACCTTTATGTTACATTCCATTCATAACTCGTAGGTGTTAGAATTTTCAAGATTTATTTTTATTTTCGATGATAGGAGTATCACATGGCATTTCGTATTGAAAAAGACACTATGGGCGAAGTTCAAGTTCCTGCAGATAAATACTGGGCAGCACAAACCGAACGTTCTCGCAACAACTTCAAAATTGGTCCGGCCGCTTCTATGCCGCACGAAATTATTGAAGCGTTCGGTTATTTGAAAAAAGCCGCTGCTTTCGCAAACTGTGATTTAGGTGTATTACCTGCAGAGAAACGTGATTTAATCGCAACCGCCTGTGATGAAATCCTTGCAGGAAAATTAGACGACCAATTCCCATTGGTCATTTGGCAAACCGGTTCAGGTACACAATCAAACATGAACGTGAATGAAGTGGTAGCGAACCGTGCTCACGTTTTACATGGTGGTAAATTAGGTGAAAAATCATTCATCCATCCAAATGATGATGTAAACAAATCCCAATCTTCAAATGATACTTTCCCAACTGCAATGCACATTGCCGCATACAAAAAAGTAGTTGAACACACCATTCCTTGTATAGAACGTTTACAAAAAACCTTCGCACAAAAATCGGCTGAATTTAAAGATGTGGTAAAAATTGGTCGTACTCACTTAATGGATGCAACCCCATTAACATTAGGTCAAGAATTCTCTGCTTATGCAGCACAATTAGATTTTGGTTTACGTGCACTAAGAAACACTCTTCCACACTTAAGTCAATTAGCACTTGGTGGTACTGCAGTGGGTACGGGTTTGAACACACCAAAAGGCTATGATGTGAAAGTGGCAGATTACATTGCGAAATTCACTGGTTTACCGTTTGTAACTGCAGAAAACAAATTTGAAGCGTTAGCTGCACACGATGCGATTGTTGAAACTCACGGTGCAATTAAACAATTAGCGATGAGCTTATTCAAAATTGCAAACGACATTCGTTTATTAGCCTCTGGTCCACGTTCTGGTATCGGTGAAATCTTAATTCCTGAAAATGAACCAGGTTCTTCAATCATGCCGGGTAAAGTGAACCCAACTCAATGTGAAGCATTAACCATGGTGTGTGCACAAGTATTCGGTAACGATACCACTATCGCGTTTGTTGGCTCACAAGGTCACTTCCAATTAAACGTATTTAACCCTGTAATGGTGGCGAATTTCTTACAATCTGCACAATTATTGGGTGATGCTTGCGTATCATTTGATGAACACTGCGCAACCGGTATTCAACCAAACTATCCACGCATTAAACAACAATTGGAAAATTCATTGATGTTAGTAACCGCACTTAATACACACATTGGTTACGAAAATGCAGCGAAAATTGCGAAAACTGCACACAAAAATGGTACAACCTTACGTGAAGAGGCGATTAACTTAGGCTTAGTTTCAGCCGAAGATTTCGACAAATGGGTTCGTCCAGAAGATATGGTGGGTAGCTTAAAATAAACTCCCCCAATAATTTGATGTCAAAGGCAGGTATTCCTGCCTTTTTATTTGTGTTTTTTTAGAGGGCTTTTTTGTTATAATCACGGCAATATTTTTGACATGAAAAAAACTATGAAACTGAAATTTATTATTGCTGCCATTTCAGCCTTATTTTCCACCGCACTTTTTGCCCAATGGCAACCGGTCGGCAATGCTGAATACACATGGGGGCCATTCCATGTTTATACTATCGGCTTATATTCTGAAACGGGTTCCTATGAAAAAAATGAACGTCCGTTAATGTTTTCAATTAAATATGAAAAACCGGTAGAAGGAAAAAATTTCGCCATTGCGTTAACCAAAGAAATGGAATCACAAAATTTAAGTAAAGATGACACCACTGCATGGCTCAAAAAAATGCAGGAAATCTTCCCTGATTTTTCACCAAACGATATCTTAAATTTTGTTGCCTTAGCGGATAAAGGCTATTTTGTATTAAATGACACGGTGTTAGATCACGAATTCGATCAAAAATTTACACAAGCGTTTATTGATGTATGGCTTTCAGATAAAAGTAGTTTTATCAAATTACAACCGCAATTATTAGGTAAAGAAAAACCGGCTCACGATAGCAAAGAATTTCAACATCAACCAGCAAGCGAGCCTTTTGATGAAGAAAATACGATGCCGGAACTACCACCAAATTACGATTTTAAACAAGACGCAAAAGGATAAACGACAAGGGCGAACATGATATAGTTCGCCCTTTTCTTCTATTGTTTCACTTGCTGTTCTAAAAACAAGATCATCTGCAATGCAATATCTATTCCACTGGTTTTCTCAATCATTTCTAACCCCGGGCTAGCATTCACTTCCAGCACCAATAATCCTTCTTTTGAACGAATCAAATCAACACCGGCTACCGCAAGCCCTAAGGCTTTAGTTGCACGAATAGCGATGGATTTTTCATCTTCAGTGAGTTTAACTTTTTCTGCTGTGCCTCCACGATGAAAATTCGCACGAAACTCGCCATCTTGTCCAATACGCTGCATTGTGGCTACGACTTTATCGCCGATCACAAAACAGCGAATATCAGTCCCTTTTGCCTCTTCGACAAAATCTTGTAACAAGACGGGGACATTCGCATCTTTTAACGTTTCTAAAATACTGACCGCACTTTGTGGGCGTTCAGCTAAGATCACGCCAATACCTTGTGAGCCTTTTAAGGTTTTAATAATCATTGGAGCGGTTGTTTGCTTAATGGCTTGTTTCGGCTCCACTTCACAGCCCGATAAGACTGAATTTGGTACGGCAATACCCTGCTCTAATAACATCTGCAAACTTCGCCATTTATCGCGAGCAGCTAAAAACGCTTGTTCTTTATTAAGGCAATAGACACCTTTTCCTTGGAAATGACGTAATACCGCACAGCCCACTTGAGTGCTTGTCGTCCCAAAGCGTGGCACCACAGCATCATAATCAGGCAATAAATAAGGCTGGCTTTCTGTATTTTGTTGATAATATAAAGAAAAGTGCGGTTGATTTTTGTCGAGTTTTAAAATGCAACGATTCGGATCCAAAATATCCATTTGATGCCCGCAACTTTCTGCTGCTTCTTTTAAACGCTGGCAGCTATAAAGGCGAGGCTCACGGCAAAGCATCAATAATTTCATTCAGTTATATCCTTAGGAAAAGAGGAGTTGATATATTACACCAATCACAATAATCCTGAAAAATGATTTCTGCTTTTGAGGAAATAGAGTAAAATCGTTAGGAGTTTTGTTTAAATAAAAGGAAAATTTTATGTTCGTAGTTATTTTTGGTCGTCCAGGCTGCCCTTATTGTGTACGTGCAAAAAACCTTGCTGAAAAATTAAAAGGTGAAGTAGCGGATTTCGATTATCGCTATGTAGATATTATCGCTGAAGGCATTTCTAAAGCAGATTTATCAAAATCTGTCGGTAAAGAAGTGGAAACTGTGCCACAAATCTTTATCGATGAAAAACCAATCGGCGGTTGCACTGATTTCGAAGCATTAATGAAAGAACAATTTAACGTTGTGGCTTAATTATTGCTAAAAATACCAAAGTGCGGTTAATTTCAACCGCACTTTTTTATTTCATCTTAGTTAATTTGCAACGAGATCGCCCAATCCCATTCTGTTTCATTCAAACGATATTGTGCTTTTAACGCGGGTCCACAAGAATTGGAGCCTACTCCACTCATTTTATAATCCACACACAAGATTGTACTGCCACTTTTCTCCAAATCATATTGGTGCTTTTTACTGCCCAATTCTTCTTGAGAATAAGGGGAAACATTCATACTAAAAGGCGTATGACTTTGCACGGTAAAGCAATCAGACGAATTCGCCACCTTCAGTTCACGACAACCATAGTGGCTGCCATTTTCTTGCGGTTTCAAATAAGGCACATGATTACTTTCTGGCGTTGTTTTATAACGACCGAAAGCCGTGGCGTGATGTTTATCCAGATAACTTTCCGTTGGGCCATAGCCCACATACTCCACTTGGTTAAATCCTTGATTAAGGAAAAAACGTAAGCCAAAGCGTGGTAAAAATGGCAAATGCGGTTGTTTTTCAGCATGAATATTAATCTGAAGCACCCCATTTTGCTCAATACGATACACCACATTCAATGTCAGAATTCGCGCTTTTGATACGGCGACTAGCCCTAATTTAAAGGTAATTTCAACCTCACTTTCCTGCTCGACTAAACGGTAATCATAAACTCGACTCGTCGCACGATCGTAACCTGCGGCAAGCCAATGTGCTTTCATTAAACTATCGTTATCCAAAGGCGCTCGCCAAATATTAAAATCGACAGGTTGATTCAACCAAGGCTCGCCAGCTTTGTGAATTTGTTGAATAGTGCCTTTATATTGATCAAACTGGTATTCAATATCTGCCACTTTAACTGAAATTAAATTGGCATATTCTGAAACAGAAATCGATTGATAATTTGGTTTGAGTTCATTTGTGGATAATGGTGATTGCGCCGACAAAATAATCTGATCAAATCCTAAACAATGCCCTTGGGGAATTAAACCTGTTTCTGTTTTTTGATGATAGGTCAAGGTCAAAATTTGTAATGAACCGTTACTTGCTGGCAATGTTAAAGGCAAAAGTGCGGTTGATTTTGGCGCAATGTTTAAATCATCTATTTGACCTTCTTGTATAACAGTAAAATCTTCGGTGATTTGATAATGAATCGAAATAGCCTCTGCCGCATCCGTAAAATCCAAATAATTTTTGAGTTCAATGTGACCATTTTTTAATGTGGCTCGAAGTGGACGATACACATTTTTGTATTCCAATAAATTGCTTTGAATTTGGCGGTCTGCCGTGACTAATCCATCAGCACAAAAATTACCGTCATTCGGCGTGTCATTAAAATCCCCGCCATAGCCCATCTTGCTTGAGTTTGGCAAATAAGGAGAATGATTGCACCACTCCCACACAAAGCCACCACAAGCGCCAGCATGTCGTTCCATAGCTTGGAAATAATCTTCCGAATCCCCGCAAGAATTCCCCATCGCATGCAAATATTCACAGAAAAGATACGGCTTTTGATTTTTGGCATCGGCAAAATAAGCATCCAATTCTTCCGTGCTGGTGTACATTTCGCTATGAAAATCTAAATTGGATGTGTCATTTTGATGGGCTGAATGTTGAAAGATCGCATTTTCATAATGCACTAAGCGACTTGGATCGCGCTGTTTCACCCAAGCGGCTGCTTGCTCAAAATTCTCACCGTAGCCACTTTCATTTCCCAATGACCAAATCACAACAGAAGGCCGATTTTTATCTCGCTCAACATTGGCATAAGTGCGGTCTAAAATGGCTTGATTAAATTCAGGACTTCGAGCCATATAGCAATAATTGTCGATTGTTTTTTGACGAATTGCGTCATGATCAATCTCTGTTTTTACCCCTAATAAAATACTTGTCTCTGGCGACTCCACATAAACTGCATTCGTGCCGTGCGATTCGATATCACTTTCCGCAATCACATAAAAACCATATTCATCACACAATTCAGTAAACCAAGGGGCATTTGGATAATGGGCTGTGCGAATGGCATTAAAATTATGCTGTTTCATTAAGCGTAAATCTTGCAACGCTTGTTCTCGACTGATGACATAACCGGTTTTCGGATCGCTATCGTGACGATTCACTCCTTTAAACTTAATCGCTTGCCCATTAAATAACATTACCCTATTCTTCACTTCGATATGACGCAAGCCGACTTTTTGACAAATTACTTCTGTGCCATATTGCAAAATCAACGTGTATAAGCGAGGGTTCTCCGCATGCCATAATTGTGCACTTTCAATTTCAGCATGAAATACGTGTCCTTTTTGTTCAATTATCAATTTGCCTTGAGGATCAAATAATTGCCAAGAAATGGGTTGTTCGCATTCTGAAAACTGACAGGCTACATGTAATTGAGCCTTGGTAAGCTCTTGATTCAATTGCGTTTGAATGAAGAAATCTTGTAAGTAATTTTTTTCTCGCTCTAACAGATAAACATCTCGGAAAATACCAGACATTCGGAATTTGTCTTGGTCTTCCAAATAACTACCATCACACCATTTCAACACGAGAACGTGTAAGTGATTTTCCCCTTGCTGTAAAAAGTCAGTGATATCAAATTCACTGGTGCAATGACTAATTTGGCTGTAGCCTACAAATTGTTGATTCACATAGACAAATAAGCAGCTATCTACCCCTTCAAAATTTAAGAGATACCGTTTTTCGGCATTGATTTCGACATTAAAAACGCGATGATACAAACCACAAGGATTTTCAATGGGTACATAAGGGGGATCAAAAGGGAAAGGATAATTTACATTAGTATATTGATGATTATCGTAACCATGATTTTGCCAATTGGAAGGAACGGGGATTTTATCTGTAAATGAAAAATGAAGGAAATCTTGAGGCAAGTGAGTATAGCTTTCAAAATAAGCAAAATCCCATTCACCATTTAGCAAGGCAAAGTAAGGAGAAAATTCTCGTGTCTTTTTGACCGCACTTTCTGTTGAAGAAAAAGGAATAAAATAAGCATGATGTGGTGTGGTATTCACGTGCAAGGTTTGCGGATCTTCAAAATAGCGAGGCAATGACATAAAAACTCCCAATGCAATTTAGACACATAAAAAAGGGCGCCTGAATGACGTCCACTATACCTAAAATCTTCGACGAATCTAGTGATAAGTTCACAAATCGTGATACTTATCACATTAATTTTTATGGCAATTTTGCCAAGAAGGCATAACCGCCTTTTTCACTCATTATTTCAACATGAGAATCCGCTGTAATGAATGCTGACTCACCTTGTTTCAAGGTAAGTGCGGTTGATTTTTCTTGTATTTTTAGCTCACCTTGCATCACCAGCAAAATACCCGCACTTTGAAGATTCACTTTAGTATGCTGTTGTGGTTCAACACGAATTTGAGCTAAAGCAAAATCGTTTACTGGCGTTTTATAAGTAAATTCTGACTGATTTTGAGGCGCAGCTGAGATAATTTGGGGTATCACTTCGCGACAATCCACAATTTTTAATAATTCGACAATATCGACATATTTTGGTGTTAAGCCACCACGAATCACATTATCAGAACAGGCCATTAACTCCACGTTTTGTCCGCGAAGATAAGCATGAGGAATCCCTGCATCCTGGAAAATACCTTCCCCTTCTTTCAAATGTACGATATTAAAGAGATAAAAACACACCAAGCCGGCATCTAATTTTTCAGGCGAAATCGCCATGGCTTCCATGGTATAAAGCACCCAATAATCGGGGTTATCTAGCCCCAACTCACCATTTTTATAAGACTGTTGATTAGCTTCAATAATAGGTAATAGCCAATTTGCGAGCGTTGATTGATCCGCCAACATTACATCCGCATAAAATTCAGCAAGGCTTTGCTTACCTAATTTTTCAGCCAAAGGTTGCAAAGAGGGGCGAGCATTTAATGTGGCAAGTATTTGAGATTTTGTTTTAAAACCATGTAAAAGCCAGAAATCAGATAAGGCAATCATCATTTCTGGTTTGTGATTTCTATCTTTATAAGTCCGCGTGCTGTCAGTGAGTGATACACCTTTTGCATTTTCAGCCTCAAAGCCCTTTTCAGCTTGCGCTTTCGTCGGGTGCAATTGAATCGATAACGGCTTTTCAACATCTAAAATCTTTAACAAATAAGGGAGTTCATCACCAAATTGCTGACGGCTTACTTGCCCAAGTGCGGTCGGATTTTGCGATAAAAATTCAATAAGGGATTGTTTACCTGTTACATTCTCAATTTCAGAAGGTGCTGATGGATGCGCGCCTAACCACCACTCAGCACAAGGTTGATCTTTCACTGAATTTAATCCAATCAATGATGCAATATAGTTTTTTCCGCCCCATGCATAATGCTGTACTTGGCCAGTTAATCGATAAATCATTTTTGCCTTTCTCGAAAAGAATGAGTATAAAAAAATCCGCTCATTTAAAGCGGATCTTTTAGTCTATAAATCTTATTTTGTTAAACTTAAAACAACAGATTCTCCAGCAATCACTTCACCCGATTTTTTCTCAATAGATGAAATTTCATCCATGTTAGAAATAACCACTGGTGTTAAAACTGATTTTGCTTTTGATTCTAATGTTGCTAAATCAAACTCAATTACTGTGTCGCCGCGTTTTACGCTTTGACCTTCGTGTGCGATGCGAGTGAATCCTTCACCTTTCAATTCAACGGTATCAATACCGAAGTGAACGAATAATTCAACACCCTCTTTTGATTCCATTGAAAAAGCGTGGTTGGTTTCAAAAATTTTACCAATTACACCATCAACAGGCGCCACAATTTTGTTACCTGTTGGGCGAATTGCGATACCATCACCCACGATTTTTTCAGAGAAAACAACATCTGGTACATCTTCGATATTCACAATCTCACCAGAAAGTGGCGCATAAATTTCAACTTCCACTGTTTTGTTTTCTTTTGAACCAAATAATTTGTCAAATAAGCCCATTTTAATCTCCTATCTATTAAAGATGGCTGATATTTTAACGTAAAACTCTATTTTTGTATCTAGTTTAACGACTTTTCTGCAAAAAAAGCTTGAATTAATTGCTCAATTTCAGCTGTTGTTGGTTTTTGCAGTGCTTCATCAGCCAATGCTTTCGCCTCTTGATAACTTACACTACGCACTAATTTTTTAATATGTGGTACAGAAATCGCACTCATACTAAACTCATCTAAGCCCATACCGAGTAACAATAATGTCGCACGTTCATCACCGGCTAACTCACCACACATACCAGTCCACTTGCCTTCTGCATGAGAGGCATCAATCACTTGTTTAATCAAGCTAAGTACTGAAGGTGACATTGGATTGTATAAGTGAGAAATTAGTTCGTTACCACGATCAACCGCTAAAGTATATTGGGTTAAATCGTTGGTACCGATACTGAAGAAATCTACTTCTTTCGCTAAGAATTTCGCATTTACCGCAGCAGATGGCGTTTCAACCATCACGCCTATCTGGATGTTTTCATCAAAAGCTTTACCCTCCGCGCGTAATTCTGCTTTTAAGGCTTCAAGCACCGATTTTAATTCACGGATTTCTTCTACCGAAATAATCATCGGGAACATCACAGCAAGTTTACCAAATGCAGAAGCGCGTAATACCGCTCTTAATTGTGCGTGTAAAATTTCACGACGGTCAAGGGCAATACGGATCGCACGCCATCCTAAGAATGGGTTTATTTCTTTTGGTAAATTTAAATATGGAAGCTCTTTGTCACCACCGATATCCATTGTACGTAATACCACTAGACGACCTTCCATAGCTTCAACCACTTCTTTATAAGCAATGAATTGCTCTTCTTCGCTTGGTAATTGATCACGATCCATAAAGAGGAATTCTGTACGATATAAACCCACCCCTTCAGCACCATTACGGTGTGCACCTTCACAATCACGAATCGTACCAATATTCGCAACCACTTCAACTTTATGACCATCTAGGGTCACTGCAGGCAAAT
>NZ_CALJRX010000118.1 GCF_937976265.1 uncultured Haemophilus sp. | reverse complement strand
TAGCTAGTGTTTTTTTCATCATGATATCCTCACGAAAGTTAATTAATAAGTCATTGCCGATGTGGCGTTTTATTATACCGCTTTAGTGCAAAAAAAAAACAATAGCAATTACAAACAAATTTTTACAGATAAATCAGCAAGTTTAATCCACACTTCATCACTAAATTCTTGTTTAGCAAGGCGTTCAATATTGGCAAGCTCTTGGATAATTTCGTAGAGCTTTTGATAGGTTAAACGTTGAATTGCACTTAAAAAGAGCGGTCGGCGATTTTGCCAGATTTTTAGACGGTCAAATTCAGTCTTAATTCGTTGAGTTGGAAGTTTTTCCGTTGTCATAATACGTTGCTGTGGTTTTGTGAGTTCAAGCAACGTAAATAATTCTCGCTGTAGTGTGCGTAATAAAATAACAGGTTGCACATCTTCAACTTGTAACCCTTTTAAAATACGTTTAGCGCGATTTGCTTTTCCCATTAGCAAAGCATCAATCCATTGAAATGGTGTGAAAATCGAGGATTGTTCTACGACGCTAATGACACGATTGTAGTTAAGTTTATGGTCAGGATAGAGCAAATCTAAAAGCTGCAGGGCCTGTTTGAGCGCGAGCAGGTTATTTTCATAACTGTAACAAAGTTGTTGGATTGCTTCATCATCAGCGTCTAATCCCATCGCTTTGGTACGATTTTTTACCCAACGAGGGAGATTTTCAGTCGTAGGTGTTTGGCAATTTACGAGAATCGCACTGGTTTCATATTGGTTTAGTTCAACAAACCATGCTTGATTTTCATTTGCTTTTGTTAGTTTTGCAATTTGTAAAATCAGCAAGATATCGTCATGTAGAACCGAAATAAATTCTTGCAGATTTTTCTGTAAAAGTGCGGTGAAATTTTCAGGTAAATTTAATACCATGACTTGTTTATTAAAAAACAATCCCATGGATTGACAGGATTCTATGAGTTGTGCCCAGTCAGTTTGGCTATCAATCTGAATGCTATTTTTCTCATCGAATCCTTGTTGGTTGGCTGTTTTATAAATGGCATCTTCACTTTCACTCAGTAACAATGGATCTTGTCCTACCAAAAAGTAAACTTTGGCTAAACGTTGGGAAAGATGTTGATTGAGTTGCTCAGGGAAGATGCGATTCATTATTTGTTTTTCACTTGTTTTTCTAATGCAACCATTTTAGTAATGAGCTGACGTGCAGCTTGTTCCCGCATATCATTCCAGATTACTTCTCGTTCGGCGGATTTCGCTAATGCTGCGCGAGAGTTATCAAAGAAAGTGCGGTTGACTTTTGCCGTGATTGGGTGGCTTTCACCATTCGCTAAACGAATGCTTGCTTCCACTTCTAACATCAATACTTTTTCAGCTTCGCGTCCGCGTTTAAAGACAGAAGCGACTTCATCATTTGTACGGAATTTATTGATGCGTAAAACAGGAATGTCTTGAGTCGAATTGACGAGTTGAACATTGTTCGCTTGTAACTGATTACGCATCGCCACTGACATTTCGCTGTATGGATCGGGGCTTTCAAATGTAAGAGTACGTAATTCTTGTGGAATTAATGTACCGTTTTGAAAATGCCAGCCGCAAGCATAAAGCGCGCTAATGCTTGTTACAATAAACAACGCTTTGATTGATTTAATCATAAAAATCACCTTTATTGTGGAGTGTATAAATTTAAAATCCATACACTAATAAAGATAGAATCTGTGAAATATCAATATTCCACAGATTCTACGGATTATGGTTTAACCACAAAATTCAACATTTTTAATGGAATATAGATTTCTTTAAGAATTTCTTTTCCATCAAGGAATTTTGCAACATTAGGATCTGCTTTGGCTGCCGCTTTAATTTCTTCTTCTGAAGAGGTTGCAGGAACAGTAACTTTTCCACGAACCTTGCCATTTACTTGCACAACAATGAGTTTTTCATCTTCTACCATTGCGGCTTCATCAGCTTTCACCCATTCAGCGGTATCGATGTTGCTTTCATTTCCTAGCGCTTGCCATAATTCAAAGCAGATATGTGGCGTAATTGGATAAAGCATGCGCACAACTGCACTTAACGCTTCCGCCATGACAGCCCGATCTTGATCACTTTCTAAGGAAGCCTTAGTGAGTTTATTCATCAACTCCATCACTGCTGCAATCGCAGTATTAAATGTTTGACGACGACCAATATCATCGCTTACTTTCGCAATCGTTTTATGTACTTCACGACGAAGCGCTTTTTGCGCTGCTGAAAGTGCGGTGATATCTATGTTAGTTTTTGCTGGGTTTTGTTGATATTGGTATACCAAATTCCAAACACGCCCTAAGAAACGTTTCGCGCCTTCTACGCCAGATTCTTGCCATTCCAAGGTCATTTCTGCTGGAGAGGCAAACATCATAAAGAGACGAACAGTATCGGCACCATATTTTTCTACCATTTCTTGTGGGTCAATACCGTTGTTTTTGGATTTCGACATTTTGGTCATGCCACTAT
>NZ_CALJRX010000117.1 GCF_937976265.1 uncultured Haemophilus sp. | reverse complement strand
GTTGTTATTTATCTGATTTAGCGGTTGATGAACAATATCAAAAACAAGGTATCGGTTTGCAGTTGATTGAACACACTAAACAAGCCTTACATCCACAAGCCAAAATTGTGCTTTTATCGGCGCCACAAGCCGTGTATTATTATCCGCATATTGGATTTACTCAACATATGAGTGCGTGGACGAAGAGTTAAAAAACGTTTGGGAAAGTGACCGCACTTTAGATTTAAATAGTCCCTTTCCTGGAATGTGTAGAGGCATAAAAATGAAAAAATGGCTTTTTCTTGCATTAATAACATTACCTTTAGCAGGTTGTGGTACCTTGTCGACCTTAGATCAATCTAAGCCTTATAGTGGTATTCAACAGGATATGGAATTGATGGAACCTTGTAAGAACGTAGGTTGCGCTGGGCTTGTTATACTTACTCCACTTGCAATTATTGATTTTCCATTCAGTTTCGTTGGGGATACATTAATGTTACCCGTTAAGGGTATTCAAAATTTAGTTCAAGATTAGGCGCTGCAGTGTTGTGAGCATGTTAGTGACGTCCTGTTAAAATGTATCAATAAGAGTAAGTAGATAAACTAGAGGCATACTAATTTTATTAATTAGAGTGGGATTTCCCACCATTAACCATTTCAAAAATAACGGTGGGATAATCCCACCCTATAACAGGAGAAAACAATGTCAGTAAAAGGCGACATCGGTGTTATCGGCTTAGCCGTAATGGGGCAAAACCTCATTTTAAATATGAATGATCATGGCTTTAAAGTGGTGGCATATAACCGCACCACTTCAAAAGTGGATGAATTTTTACAAGGTGCAGCAAAAGGCACCAATATAATCGGCGCATACTCTTTAGAAGATTTAGCTTCTAAATTAGAAAAACCACGTAAAGTGATGTTAATGGTGCGCGCGGGTGATGTGGTGGATCAATTCATTGAGGCATTATTACCACACTTAGAAGAAGGTGACATCATTATTGATGGCGGTAACTCAAACTACCCAGATACCAACCGTCGTGTTAAAGCATTGGCTGAAAAAGGCATTCGCTTTATCGGTTCGGGTGTTTCGGGTGGTGAAGAAGGTGCGCGTCATGGACCATCTATCATGCCGGGTGGTAACAAAGAAGCATGGCCATATGTAAAACCAATCTTCCAAGCAATCTCCGCTAAAACAGAACAAGGCGAGCCTTGCTGTGACTGGGTTGGCGGCGAAGGTGCAGGCCACTTCGTGAAAATGGTTCACAATGGTATCGAATATGGCGATATGCAATTAATCTGTGAAGCTTACCAATTCTTAAAAGATGGTTTAGGCTTAAGCTATGAAGAAATGCAAGCTATCTTCGCAGAATGGAAAAAAACTGAACTTGATAGCTATTTAATCGATATCACCACCGATATTCTTGGTTATAAAGATGCTGATGGTGAGCCATTAGTTGAAAAAATCTTAGATACCGCAGGTCAAAAAGGGACCGGTAAATGGACGGGTATCAATGCATTAGATTTCGGTATTCCATTAACCTTAATCACTGAATCTGTCTTTGCTCGTTGCGTCTCTTCATTTAAAGATCAACGTGTTGCCGCTAACCAATTATTTGGTAAAACAATTCAACCGGTTGAAGGTGACAAAAAAGTGTGGATTGAAGCAGTACGTAAAGCCTTATTAGCGTCAAAAATCATTTCTTACGCACAAGGCTTTATGCTGATTCGTGAAGCCTCTGAACAATTTGGCTGGAACATCAACTACGGTGCAACAGCGTTATTATGGCGTGAAGGTTGTATTATCCGTAGCCGTTTCTTAGGTAACATTCGTGATGCATATGAAGCAAATCCAGATTTAATCTTCTTAGGTTCAGATAGTTACTTCAAAGGCATTTTAGAAAACGCATTAAGCGACTGGCGTAAAGTGGTGGCAAAATCAATCGAAGTGGGTATCCCAATGCCTTGTATGGCATCAGCGATTACCTTCTTAGATGGCTATACTTCAGCACGTTTACCGGCAAACTTATTGCAAGCACAACGTGACTACTTCGGCGCACATACTTATGAGCGTACCGACAAACCACGCGGTGAATTCTTCCACACCAACTGGACTGGTCGCGGCGGTAATACTGCATCCACCACTTATGATGTGTAAGTTGAAAAACGCATGATAAACTCACCGCACTTTGTTCGCATAAAGTGCGGTTTATTTTTACCTTATTTGGGAGAAACCTATGTTACCTCAATCACGCTTAGATAAAATTTCAGAAATGGAAAACCTTCTCAATGAAGCAGAAAGTTTCTTAGCTGACGCAGAACAATTTCTTGAAAAATGGCAAGCTTTCTTACCCAAAATGAAAACCTTAGAACACTATTATTTTGATGGTGACTGGCGAGAAGATTATCAAGCTTATGAGGACGGTAAGATCCCCGAGGATATGCCTTGTGGTGTATTAAGTGAAGATTTAGTGTTTAATGCGAGCACAGGACACCATGGATTGGCGATTGAATATTTGAAAGTGGTGGCGAAAGTATTAGATCAAGCAAAAGATTAACATACAATGAATCTGGTTGTTTAAAAAACAATCGAAAGGTAATGCATATTCCTGAACTTTCATTCATCTCTGTTTGTCTTACGGATTACTATCACAATGGATAGTTTTATATGTTAAACACGGAGAGATCCTATGAAATTAATTGGAAAATCACTTGTTATCGCGATGACTGTTATTTCCCTTGCTGCATGTGGGAATATGAGTCGCACTCAAAAAAATACAACAGCTGGCGCGGCTATCGGTGGCGCAGCAGGCTATATGATTGGCGGTAATGCCGCAACTACATTAGGCGGTGCCGCATTAGGTGGCTTAATTGGTAGCCAAGTTCATAAATAGTCAAAAAAATAACCGCACTTAATGAGTGCGGCTATTTTTTTTATTGTTTCTCTGCAGCTTTTTCTGCGCTTGGTTTACGGCGTTTACCAATGTTTTTCGTATCTTTATGACGAAGTTTGGCTTTCTTCTTCACCTCTGATTTTTTCTTTTCTTCACGCTTTTCTTTAATACGCGCTTTTTGCTTTTTAGACATGGATTTTACTTCCCCATCTTTCGGTGGTTTAGTACGAGGTTCTAGCCCTTCTAAAATACGTGCTTTCAAAAGCTCTTCCGTATAGCGTTTAATTTTACCGAGCAATTTGTAATCATGGGCTTCCACAAAAGAAACTGCTGTACCCTTTTTCCCTGCGCGAGCCGTACGACCAATACGATGTAAATAGGTATCTGCACTATAAGGTAAATCGAAGTTCATGACATGCGTCACATCATCAATATCAATCCCGCGAGCAGCCACATCAGTAGCCACTAACACGGTAACAACACCTGATTTCAACTTATCAATGGCATTATTACGTTGCGTTTGTGCCATATCACCTTCTAGATAAGTAGAGCGAATGCCACGTTTACGCAAAGTTTCAGAAAGCTCACGCACATCTTCTCGACGACGGACAAACACAATACCACGACTCACTTTCTCAGTTTCGATAAAACGTGCAAGCAACTTAATTTTATGTTCATTGCTATCGGCGTGATAATACCACTGATTGATTTTCTTACGCTCACGACGACTTGGCTCGGCATCAATTTTTACCGGATCATTCAATAAACGTTCTGCAAAATCAACTAATAACTCCCCTTCTAATGTGGCAGAGAAAAGAAGGGTTTGTTTACGCCAACGCGTTTCAGCAGCAATTTTCTCCGCATCTTGACCGAAGCCCATTTGCAACATGCGATCCGCTTCATCAAAAATCAGCATTTCCACCGCACGACAATCAAAGTTTTCTTCTTTGATGTATTGCAATAAACGCCCCGGTGTTGCCA